>NZ_JANLNX010000061.1:0-1456 GCF_025466015.1 Pseudomonas sp. 5P_5.1_Bac1
TGAGCCGCGCCCCAAAAGTTGGACAGTAATTGTGTAAGGCTACGCGGCCTGTGCTCTGTAGGCTACAGGGCTCAAGCCGCCGAGCTTCATCTTGATGCGTTCGTGGTTGTAGTAGCGGATGTACTCGTCAATTCCGACACGTAGCTGGTCGATCGTCTCGAAGCGTTCCCGGTAGAAGTACTCCGACTTCAGCGTGCCAAAAAAGCTCTCCATCGCCGCGTTATCCAGGCAATTGCCCTTGCGTGACATGCTTTGTTCCAGGCCCGCTTCTTTCAGGCGCTGACGGTAATCAGGGTATCGATAGTGCCAGCCTTGATCCGAGTGCAGCATTGGCTTGCTGTCGGCCGGGAGCTTCTCCAGTGCGCGTTCAAGCATGGTTTCGACCAGGGCATAGCGCGGCCGCGTGTCGGTTTGGTACGCCACGATTTCTCCGTTGTACAAATCCAGCACTGGTGAGAGGTAGAGCTTTTCACCTGCCACCTTGAACTCCGTAACATCCGTTACCCATTTTTGATTGGGCTGATCAGCTGCAAATTGCCGCTTCAAGATGTTGGGTGACGCCTCGTCCATCAGCCCCCGGTATGACCTGTATTTCTTGGGCCGCACCGTGCATTTGAGGTCCAGCTCGCTCATCAGGCGCCGCACTTTCTTGGTGTTCACCAACTGCCCTTCCTGACGCAGGGTGGCGGTGACACGACGATAGCCATAACGACCGCGATGACGGTGCTGGATGCTCTGGATCGATGCTTTCAGCGAGGCACACTTGTCCTCGGTACCGATTGTCTTGAGTTGGTAGTAGTAGGTGGCACGCGCCAAGCCTGCGGCATCCAGCAGATCCGCGAGAACATGGTGTGGGTGCAGGTCGGCGATCAGCCGGGCTTTTTCGTGGTGGCTTTCTTCTGCCGGAGCTTCGCCTCGTCTAGTTCCTCGAGCTTTTTTAGGTAGGCGTTCTCCGCTTCAAGCTTGCGTATCTTGCGCAGCAACTGGGAAACCGAGAGTTCCTCGTCAGGCACTACTGGGGTTTCATCGGGCTTGGAGGGCTGCTTGGACATGGCGCGGGACGATCTCTTCTTCACTGAAAGCTGGGCTGTAAGTTCGCCACTGTAATACTGCTGCTGCCATCTGCCCAGTTGACTCGAATTGCCCAGGTTGAACAGCGCCGCAGCGGCGCGGTGAGACAGTTGCTCATTGAGCATGCGGTGAAGCACAGTGAGTTTGAATTCGGCGCTGTGGTGCCGACGGGAACGCTTGAAACTGGCCTCGCCGTGGTGCTGGTAAGACACGACCCAGCGCCGGAGAAGGGTAGGATCTATCTGGAACTGGTTCGCCACATGGCGAAAGCCACGGCCTCGGTTGATGAAGGCCTGGATGGCGGACAGCTTGAAATGCTTGGAATACGTGGTCATGCAAAACACCCCGGTGTTGGATGGGTGTCCAACTTCCGGGGCGCAGTTCA
>NZ_JANLNX010000028.1:0-1435 GCF_025466015.1 Pseudomonas sp. 5P_5.1_Bac1
CAGGGCTGGCGAGTTGACGACGATGTTGGCCGTCTTGGCCACGTTGTCCATCGACAGGGTGATCTGCCCGAGCACCACATCCGCCGGGAAGATGCCCGGGTTGGCACCGCCGTAGTTCAGGGTGCCGGTGTAGTTGATCAGGCGGTAAGTGCCGTTGGCCAGGCCACCGGCATCGCTGAAGTTGAAGGTGCTGTTGTTGATCGCCACGTTGCCGGTGACGTTGATCATCGGCGTGGCGATGGTCGGCGTGCCCAGCCCGATATCCAGGTTGCTGCCACTGGCCAGCGTCAGCGTACCGGTATTGAGCGTGCTGCCGCTGGTGACGGCCAGATGGCCGCCGCTATTGATGGTCACGCCACCGGTGAGCCTACCGCTGCCGCCAAGGGTCGCGCCGTTGGTCACGGTGACCAGGTTACTGGCCAGCCAGCCGCTGGAGGCGATGTTCAGGCGACCGGCGCTGACCGTGGTGTTACCGCTGAGGCCGCTGATACCGCTCAGGGTCAAGGTGCCAGTACCAGACTTGGTCAGGGCTCCCAAGCCGCTGAGTGCCCCGGAGAAGGTCGAACTGGCGTTGCCGGCGCCCACCGTGAAGGTGCTGCCGGCGATGACGGCCACCTGACCGGCGCCGCTCAGGCTGTTGATGGTGTTGCTGGCCGTCAGCGCGACGGTTGCACCGCTGCTGACCAGCACGTTCGGGTTGTTGCCCAGCGCGTTGGCGACCGCTGCGGTGACGGTGCCCTGGCGCACGTCCAGCAAACCGCTGAAAGCGTTGGCATTGAACAGCATGAGCTCTTCGGTCCCGCTCTTCACCAAGGTGCTGGTGGCGGTGCCGGTGATCTGGCCCATGTGAATGATCTGCACATCGTTGGCGAACTCGAGGGTCACGTCGCTGTTGATGGCAATCGACGTGCTCGACACCTGCGCCGTGGTGTACGCCAGACGGCTGTCACCGGTGGCGGTCAGGGCGCCGCTGCCCAGGGCACCGGAGTTGGTGGCCACTGTCAGGGTGCCGCCATTGAGCTCGACGCCGCCCTGGAAGTTGCTGGTGCCGGTCAGGGTCAGGTTGCCCGATCCGGTCTTGATCAGTTTGTTGGCCGCGCCGCCGGTGATGTTGCCGTTGAGGCGCAGCGCGAAGTCGCCGCTGACCGTCAGGTTGCTGTTCAGCGCCACGGCGTTGTTCAGCATCACCGACTGGGTGGCGACCAGGCTGGATGCGCCGGACACGGTCAGCGCGCCGCCACCCAGTGACGCATTGTTGCCGACCAGCAGGGTCCCGCCGCCGAGCGTGGTGCCGCCGCCGTAGGTGCTGGCGTTGGACAGCACCAGGGTGCCGGCGCCATCTTTGTTGAGCACGGAACTGGCGTTGCCCTGCAGCGCCCCACTCAGGGTCAGGTTGCCGGTGCCACCAAAATTCACGGTGCCGGTGAGGTTGATG
>NZ_JANLNX010000038.1:0-1433 GCF_025466015.1 Pseudomonas sp. 5P_5.1_Bac1
TCGCCGAAGGCATGCCGCCAGCCGAGGCTGCCGCGCGGGGTCAGGGTGGTGCCGTTACCCAAGGTGAATTGCTTGCCAGCGCGCAGGCCGACGGTGGTGAAGGTCGCGTCCTGTTTCGAACTGGCCTCCAACGCACCCGCCCCGCCTTTCTCGCGGCCGGTGTCGCTGTCGTAGTTGACGTAGGCGATGCCGGCGAACGGTTCCAGTGCCACACCGCCAGCTTCAACGGTGTAGCCCACTTCGCCGAAGACCTGCGCGGTGCCGGCCTTGTACTTGGCTTTCAGCTCTTCGTTGTAGCTGCCCGCTGCGACATGCCGTTTGCTGTCGATGTCGTGCCAGCTATAACCGGCGCCCATGCGTGCGGCAAAGGCGTCGAGTTGGTAGCTGAGGTAGGTGGCCAGGTGGTAGCTGTCGACCGACGCATCCGAGTTGCGCTTGCTGGCATCGAGGCTGGTCTTGGTGTAGCCCGCCGCGATACCCGCGCGCCATTCGTCATTCAGGTTGTTGTCGAAGCCGAGCATGAAGCCGGACAGGTCGCGATCGACGCTGGCGGCGCCATGGCTGCCGTCGTTGTTGGACCAGCCGCCCAGGGCGGTGATCCAGCCCACGCCCTGCCCTTGGCAACCGCTGCTGCTCTGCTGTCCGCTGGTCGGTGCCAGCACGCTGCGCGGGTCGCCGTTGCCGCAATCGCCCTGACGCATGCGGTCATTGACGGTGTTGCGCAGGTAGCGGGAGTCCTCCAGCAAGACGCTGGCGGTGCTGGCGTGGATTTCGCCGGACAGGCTGTCGAACGCGGCCTGCGCCGCGGCGCGGTCCATGCTGGTGATCGCGCTGCGCAGGCTGGCCGGCGCGGCGGCCGAGTCCAGGGCGGCGGCGACGCCACGCTGGTTGTCGCTGAGGGCGACGTCGGCGAAGGCGACGCCGTTGCGCGCCACCGACAGGCTGACGTCGTTGCTGCCGTACACCAGGCGGGTGTCGATGAACGCCAGGTTCGAGGCCACGCCGAGGCTGCTGAGGTTGTCGCTGTCGAACTTGCCGGTGATGCCGCCGTCGGCGGTCAGCAAGGTGTAGGTGGTGTCGCCGGTGTACGGCTGCGCCGCGAACACGTTCAGCGTACCGGCCAGGTTGGCGGTGCCGCCCACGGCCAGGTAGCTGGTCGGCAGCGGGGTCAGGTTGATGCTCAGGGTGCCTTCGCTGGCGTTGGTGAAGTCGCCGGTGACGGTCAGGTTGCCGTTCGGGCCGGGCTGCACGGTGCCTTTGTTGATCACGCTGTTGACGGTGCCGGTGCCGGTGAGGCCGGCGCGGTTGGCGACGACGATGTCGGCCGCCAGGGTATTGCCAACCGGCGCGGCGAACAGGGCCATGCGCGCGAACGCGGCCACCGGCGCGGCAGCGGCGGCGACCGTTTCACCCACTTGCAGCACGCCTTCCTG
>NZ_JANLNX010000100.1:0-1341 GCF_025466015.1 Pseudomonas sp. 5P_5.1_Bac1
CCGAAAGACACTGTTTACGTGGATGCCGGTAGCGTCAGCGTGACCATCACTGGCACCACTGGCGGCGACTTCGAACACCTGGAAGTCAGCCCAACCGCAGCTGTAACTGCTGTTACTGACTCGATTGATACCTCGACCGTCACTCTGACTGCCACTACCAGCGCTGTTGAAGGTGGCGTTGTCACCTACACCGCTTCGGTAACGGCTCCAGTCACCGGTGCTCCGTTGGTCATCACCCTGGCCAACGGCCAGTCGATCACCATTCCAGTGAACGCTTCGAGCGGTTCGGTGGACTTCATTGCCCCGAATAACGTGTTGAATACCAACACCCCGCTGACCAATAGCATCACCGGCGTCACTGGCGGCAACTACGAGCACCTCGAAACCGCCGGTACTCCGACCACCGTCGTGACCGACGATCCGGCCCGCCTGGACACCACTGGCCTCACCCTGTCCGCGACTGGCACCGTCCAGGAAGGCGGCAACATCGTCTACACCGCCAAGCTGACTAACCCAGCCGGCACTGAGATGAAGATCACCTTGAGCAATGGTGAAACCATCACCATTGCCAAGGATGCGACCGAAGGTTCCGTTACCTTCGCCGCACCAAAAGACACCGTTTATGTCGACGCGGGTAGCGTCAGCGTGACCATCACCGGCACCACTGGCGGCGACTTCGAACACCTGGAAGTCAGCCCAACCGCAGCTGTAACTGCTGTTACGGACTCGATTGATACCTCGACCGTCACTCTGACTGCCACTACCAGCGCTGTTGAAGGTGGCGTAGTTACCTACACCGCTTCGGTAACGGCTCCAGTAACCGGTGCACCACTGGTCATCACGCTGGCCAACGGCCAAAGCATCACGATCCCGGTCAATGCTTCGAGCGGCTCGGTCGACTTCATCGCCCCGAACAACGTGCTCAACACCAACACCCCGCTGACCAACAGCATCACTGGCGTGACTGGTGGCAACTACGAGCACCTGGAAACCGCCGGCACGCCGACCACCGTCGTGACCGATGACCCAGCCCGTCTGGACACCACTGGTCTGACCTTGTCCGCCACCGGCTCCGTCCAGGAAGGCGGCAACATCGTCTACACCGCCAAGCTGACCAACCCAGCCGGCACCGAAATGAAGATCACCTTGAGCAATGGTGAAACCATCACCATTGCCAAGGACGCCACCGAAGGCTCCGTGACCTTCGCCGCACCGAAAGACACTGTTTACGTCGACGCAGGCAGCGTCAGCGTGACTATCACCGGCACCACCGGTGGCGACTTCGAGCACCTCGAAGTCAGCCCGACTGCTGCCGTCACTGCTGTCACCGACAGCATCGAT
>NZ_JANLNX010000010.1:0-1232 GCF_025466015.1 Pseudomonas sp. 5P_5.1_Bac1
TGAATCGCCCCTGGTTTCGTAGACACCTCCAAGCCTCATAATGAGTCCCAAATAGGAGGTGCCATGAGTCGTCAGCGTTACCCCGAAGAGTTCAAGATCGAAGCGGTCAAGCAAGTGACCGAAAAAGGCAAACCTGTTGCCGATGTCGCCCAGCGGCTGGGCATGTCCGTGCACAGCCTTTACGCCTGGATCAAGGTCTATAGCAAGCCCCAAGAGCAGCGTCAGCAAGATGATGATCAGCAGGCCGAGTTGCGCAAGCTACGCGCTGAACTCAAACGTGTGACGGAAGAGAGAGACATCTTAAAGAAGGCCGCCGCGTACTTTGCCAAGGAGTGCGGCTGAAGTACGCCTTTATCAAGCAGCGCGCGGGCGAGTATTCGATTCGACGGCTTTGCCTGACGCTGAAAGTCCATCCCAGCGGTTATTACGCCTGGCTGTCTGAGCCGCAATCTCTACGAGCCAAAGACGAGCAGCGACTACTGGGTTTGATCAAGCATTCATGGCTGGAGAGCGGCGGCGTTTATGGCTATCGCAAAATCCATGACGATCTGCGCGAGGCCGGTGAGGATTGTGGTCGTCATCGTGTGGCAAGGCTGATGCGTCTTGAAGGTCTGCGCTCTCAGACAGGTTATCGACGCCGCCCTGGAAAGTACGGCGGTAAGCCAGCGGTCGCCTCACCCAATTTGCTGAAGCGGCAGTTTGATGTCGTAGAACCCAACAAGGTTTGGGTCACCGACATCACCTACATTCGTACGTATGAAGGCTGGCTATATTTGGCAGTGGTGCTGGATCTGTTTTCTCGCCAGGTCGTTGGCTGGTCAATGAAGTCGCAGATGACCAGTGATTTGGCCATTGATGCGTTATTGATGGCGGTTTGGAGGCGGAAACCGAAACAGGAGGTGATGGTTCACTCCGACCAGGGCAGCCAGTACAGCAGCTCAGATTGGCGCAGTTTTTTGAAAGCGAACAATTTGGTTGCCAGCATGAGTCGCCGAGGCAACTGTCATGACAATGCCGTGGCCGAGAGCTTTTTCCAGCTTCTGAAACGGGAACGGATCCGGCGGAAAATCTACACCACGCGGGAAGATGCTCGTAGTGATGTGTTCGATTACATCGAGATGTTCTACAACGTAAAACGTCGGCATGGCTTCAACAATCAGCTGTCGCCGGTAGAGTATGAGAAACGCTATTTTCTGAGCTTGGAGAGTGTCTAGGAAACCAGGGGCGATTCA
>NZ_JANLNX010000109.1:0-935 GCF_025466015.1 Pseudomonas sp. 5P_5.1_Bac1
GCATCGTTGACGTCGGCTTTGGCCGGGGTCACGGTTTTCTGTTTCAGGTGTCGGACAAAACCATGGGGATCGGCCGGGCAGCCGTCGCTGGCGGTCGCCGGGTAGTACTCGCTGGTTTCGCTGATGCCGTTGGCCTGCACTTGCAGGGTGAGGTTGCCGTACACGTCGTACTCGCTGCGCACCACTTCGTCGCGTTGTTGCCCCGCGGCGATCCAGGAGGTGGTCACGGTCTTGGGCAACTGGCACTGCGCCGGTTGTTGCTCGAACGGCACGCTGCTGTCGTCGGCGTAGTACTGGGTGCGCACACGCTTGACCGCGCCGCCCTGCTCGGTGAGTTCCTCGCTGATCAGGTGGAAGCGGTTAAAGATGCGCTTGATGCTGCGTCGCGGGCGGTTGTTGGTGGCGTCCCAGAGCTGTTCGGTGGAGTCGTAGACGTAGGCGCTGAGAACTTTGTAGAGGTTGTCCAGGCCGTTGTCTTCCCAGATCAGGCCGGGGGCGTTGCGGCCGAGGAAGTTGTTGCTGGAATACTGGTAGCGGGTGTCGATGGCTGGCTGGCCCGCGCCAGGTTCGTGCAGGTGGCGGCGGACCCGCGGCAGGGTGCGGCCGCCGGTGCCGGGAAACTGGTGCGGGGTGGTGTCGTATTCGATGGTCTCGCGCCCGCCCAGCGGGCCTTCGACTTGGTTGATGCACTGGGTTTTGGTGTCATAGCCGAAGCGCCAACTGGCCGGGCTGGCGGTAGGCAGTTCAAGGCGCGTCAGGCGCTGTTCATTGCCAAGGATCAACGAGAACACGGCCTCATTGGGCGTCCTGGGAAAAAGCCGCAGGGTGTACTCGAGCGGGCGAATCTCCAGCAGCAACGTGCCATCGGCGTTGGCGATGCTCAGGAGCCGACGAACGCTGCCGAAGGCCGAATAGGCCAGGGTGACGTGATGGCC
>NZ_JANLNX010000032.1:0-930 GCF_025466015.1 Pseudomonas sp. 5P_5.1_Bac1
AGGGCTGTAAACCATGAATGTAATAAAATACCCGCGTCGCAAAGTATTTATCGTGTTTTTTTTCTGTCCATTTGTGTTGGGGTTTATTGCGGGTATTTACAGATTTGTTGCACTGCTTGTGCAATTGGTGAGTGCTCCAAATTTGTTGGGTGAGGTCAAAGGGGTGGAGCTGTTATTTATGCCTATTGTCGCGCCGTTCATTGCGCAGGTGGCGTTTCTTCCACCGTTTCTAGTATTCGCACTGGTAATCGCTTGGATGAGGATCAGTAGAACGTCACGAAACTGTGTGCTTGTTCCTTTGTTGGGAGGCTTTATTGCCATGCTTTGGGCGTTGTTGTTTGTTGTTGTAATAGTAAATGGTGTGGGGAATGCCCAGTTCTCAGATTACTTTTTTGAAATGGCTATGATTTTTTTTGCGTCGTTTTTTACATGCTGGTTGATGGCACGCTTTTTTTTGCCGGAGGAGAAAAAGGCATCGTAATTGACAAGGGGGAAGAGGGAAAAGGGGACATGTGAAAAACAACGAAAAAGGGGACAGATTTATTTTCTTTCGCTTTGCTAAGCTGAAAACCTCAATGGAATGAGGTTGCTATGCCAAGAATAGGACGAGTCGTATTACCCAACTACCCCCATCACGTCGTTCAGCGTGGTCACAACCGACAGGTGGTATTCGCTGCTGCGGAGGACTACCAGCGCTACGTCAATGATCTACAGGAACTGAAGGACGCATTTGGTATAAAAATTTATGCTTACTGCCTGATGACAAATCATGTCCACCTGTTGTTGGAGCCTGGAGAGGCAGTCGCAGGCCTTGGTCAGATGATGAAGGCGTTGGCAGCCCGAGCGACGCGATATCGGAATAAGTTAGAAGGGCGATCAGGAACGTTATGGGAAAGCCGATATAAGTCCAGTGTGGTGCAGTCAGAGAGC
>NZ_JANLNX010000075.1:0-881 GCF_025466015.1 Pseudomonas sp. 5P_5.1_Bac1
TGCATACCGTGCCGGAAAACCTCGCCTACGTGATCTACACCTCGGGCTCCACCGGCAAGCCGAAAGGGGCGGGCAACAGCCATCGCGCCCTGGTCAACCGCTTGCACTGGATGCAGAAAGCCTACGGTCTGGACGGCACGGATACCGTGCTGCAAAAGACTCCGTTCAGCTTCGACGTGTCGGTGTGGGAGTTCTTCTGGCCGCTGCTGACCGGCGCCCGTCTGGCGGTTGCATTGCCGGGCGATCACCGTGACCCGGAGCGTCTGGTGGCGACCATCAACGAGTACGGCGTCAGCACGTTGCACTTCGTACCGTCGATGCTTCAAGCGTTCATGACCAGCGAGTTGGTCGAAACATGCGCTTCGCTGAAACGCGTCGTTTGCAGCGGTGAAGCACTGCCAGCCGAGCTGGCGGCACAAGTGCTGAAGCGCCTGCCACACACCGGGCTGTACAACCTTTACGGCCCGACCGAGGCGGCGATCGACGTCACCCACTGGACCTGCACCGTCAAAGATCACCTGAGCGTTCCAATTGGTCAGCCGATCGACAACCTGAAAACCCACATCCTCGAAGACGGCCTGCTGCCCGCTGCACCGGGCACCGCCGCCGAGCTGTATCTGGGCGGCGTCGGTCTGGCTCGCGGTTACCACAACCGTCCTTCGCTGACCGCCGAACGCTTCGTGCCGGATCCGTTCTCCACCGAGGGCGGCCGCCTGTACCGCACCGGCGACCTGGCGCGTTACCGCGACGAGGGCGTGATCGAATACGCCGGTCGTATCGACCATCAAGTGAAGATTCGCGGTTTGCGGATCGAGCTGGGCGAAATCGAAGCGCGTCTGCTGGAATACCCAGCCGTCCGCGAAGCCAGCGTGATCGATATT
>NZ_JANLNX010000093.1:0-881 GCF_025466015.1 Pseudomonas sp. 5P_5.1_Bac1
GGCACAGCGTGCCGGAAAACCTCGCCTACGTGATCTACACCTCGGGCTCCACCGGCAAGCCGAAAGGGGCGGGCAACAGCCATCGCGCCTTGGTCAACCGCTTGCACTGGATGCAGAAGGCTTACGGTCTGGACGGCACGGATACCGTGCTGCAAAAGACCCCGTTCAGCTTCGACGTGTCGGTGTGGGAGTTCTTCTGGCCGCTGCTGACCGGTGCCCGTCTGGCGGTAGCGCTGCCCGGCGATCATCGTGACCCGGAGCGTCTGGTGGCGACCATCAACGAGTATGGCGTCAGCACGCTGCACTTCGTGCCGTCGATGCTTCAGGCGTTCATGACCAGCGAGCTGGTCGAGTCGTGCGCCTCGCTGAAGCGCGTCGTTTGCAGCGGTGAAGCACTGCCGGCCGAGCTGGCGGCTCAAGTGTTGAAACGCTTGCCACACACCGGCCTGTACAACCTGTACGGCCCGACCGAGGCGGCGATCGACGTCACTCACTGGACCTGCACCGTCAACGATCACCTGAGCGTTCCAATTGGTCAGCCAATCGACAACCTGAAAACCCACATCCTCGAAGACGGCCTGCTGCCCGCCGCGCCGGGCAGCGCCGCCGAGCTGTACCTGGGCGGCGTCGGTCTGGCCCGCGGTTACCACAACCGTCCTTCGCTGACCGCCGAACGCTTTGTGCCGGATCCGTTCTCGGATAACGGCGGTCGCCTGTACCGCACCGGCGACCTGGCGCGTTACCGCGACGAGGGCGTGATTGAGTACGCCGGCCGTATCGACCATCAGGTGAAGATTCGCGGTCTGCGGATCGAGCTGGGTGAAATCGAAGCGCGTCTGCTGGAATACCCAGCCGTCCGCGAAGCCAGCGTGATCGATATC
>NZ_JANLNX010000016.1:0-805 GCF_025466015.1 Pseudomonas sp. 5P_5.1_Bac1
AGCGTGCTGTTCTGGGACGGCAGCGGCGGCGGCACGGGCGCCATCAGTGGCGGCAACGGCACCTGGGGCGGAACCGGCAGCAACTGGACCAACGCCAGCGGCAACTTCAACCAGAACTGGAACGATGGCTTCGCCGTGTTCCAGGGCAACACCGGCACCGTCACCGTCGAAGGCACCCAGACCACCACCGGCCTGCAATTCCTCACCGACGGCTACACCCTGGCCGCGGGCACCGCGGGCGAGCTGAACCTGATCAACGGCTCCACCGGCTATGCCGGCGTGCGCGTGGGCAGCGGCAACAGCGCCACCGTCGATGTCAACCTGACCGGCAGCGCCACCCTGAACAAACTCGAAGCCGGCACCCTGGTGCTGAACGGCAGCAACAGCTACAGCGGCGGCACCCAGCTCAACGGCGGCACCCTGGTGGTGGGCAACAACGCGGCCCTCGGCAGCGGCACCCTGACCACCGCCGACCTGACCACCCTGGACAGCAACCGCGCGGTGACCCTCGGCAACGCCGTGACCCTCAACGGCGGCCTGATCCTCGCCGGCAGCAACGACCTGAGCCTCACCGGCACCCTCGGCGGCAGCGGCGCCCTGGCGAAAAACGGCAACGCCAACCTGACCCTGAGCGGCAACAACAGCTACAGCGGCGGCACCCTGCTCAACGCCGGCAGCCTGACCCTCGGCCACAACGCCGCGCTGGGCACCGGCGCGCTGACGGTCCTCGGCAACACCCGCCTGGACACCACGGCGGATCTGCAAGTGGGCAACGCCATCGCCGTCGCGCAGCAACTGACCCTCG
>NZ_JANLNX010000115.1:0-218369 GCF_025466015.1 Pseudomonas sp. 5P_5.1_Bac1
CCCCCCCTTGTGTAGGAGCGAGCTTGCTCGCGAAGGGCTGTATGAAACGCTAACTGACTGAAATTATCCTTATCAGGGCCGCTTTTTCTTTGCGGCTTTCAAAGGCCCAAAAAGAAAGCGGCCCGCATGCGGACCGCTTTTCTCTTGCAACTTATAGCTGAGCGCTTGGAGCTGCCATCAATGGACAGGTAGTTCCACGCCTTCGAACAGCTCTTCCAGCTCCTGCTTGTTGTGGCACTGGATCGCCTTGGCCATCACTTCGCGGGTCAGGTGCGGCGCGAACTTCTCGATGAAATCGCACATGAAGCCGCGCAGGAAGGTGCCGCGACGGAAACCGATCTTGGTGATGCTGGATTCGAACAGTTCGCTGGCATCCAGAACCACCAGGTCGCTGTCCAGTTTCGGATCCACTGCCATCTTGGCGACGATGCCGACACCCAGGCCGAGGCGCACGTACGTCTTGATGACGTCGGCGTCGGCGGCGGTGAACACCACTTTCGGCGTCAGGCCACGGTGACTGAAGGCTTCGTCCAGTTTGGAACGGCCAGTGAAACCGAATACGTAAGTGACGATCGGGTATTCGGCCAGCACTTCCAGGGTCAGCTTCGGCAGCTTGGTCAGCGGGTGACCTTGCGGGACCACCACGCAACGGTTCCAGCGGTAGCACGGCATCATCACCAGGTCACCGAACAGCTCCAGCGCCTCGGTGGCGATGGCGAAGTCGACGGTGCCGTCAGCAGCCATCTCGGCGATCTGCATCGGCGAACCCTGATGCATGTGCAGGGCAACTTCCGGGTACTGCTTGATGAACGAGCTGATCACCGGCGGCAGCGCATAACGCGCCTGGGTGTGGGTGGTGGCGATCGACAGGGTGCCCTTCTTCTCGTTGGAGAATTCCTGGGCAATCTGCTTGATGCTCTCGACCTTGCGCAGGATTTCGCCCGCGGTATTGATGATGCGTTCGCCCGCCGGGGTCACGCGGGTCAGGTGCTTGCCGCTACGGGCAAACACTTCCACGCCCAGCTCGTCTTCCAACAGGCGAATCTGCTTGCTGATCCCCGGTTGGGAGGTGTACAGGCTCTGCGCTGTCGCGGAAACGTTGAGGTCGTGGTGCGCCACTTCCCAGATGTAGCGCAATTGTTGAAGCTTCATAGGTATCCCTCAGATGCTGGGCGTCACCGGCAACAGCGACGAGTTATAACTATATTAGTGGTCAGGAGAATAAATCTAGAACAATTTCATCAGTTTTCTTACAAGCACCACGGAAAATTCCTCAAACCTTTCTGCGACCGAGGTGCTGGGCGAGGGGCACCATGTACACCGGCACCGGGGACAACTGCAGAATGCGCACCGCCGTGCGCCCGATCGGAATCTCCACCCCGGCCCCGTGGGTGTGACTGCCGACAATGAGCAGATCGACACTCAGCCGCTGGGCCTGCTCGAGAATCACCTGGGCCGGATCCCCTTGGCGTACCCGCACCGCGCGTATCAGCGCCAGATCTTCCTGATCCCCCAACTCTTCGCGAAAGTTTTCCAGCACCCGCTGCTCGATATTGGCCATGACGGTGTTCACGCCCTGGCTGTGCAATTGGTCGAGGGTTTGTTCATCCAGGTAACTCTGCAGCAGTGATTCGGCGAATTGCCCCATCGGCTCCACGGCATGGATCACATAGAGCTCCGCATTGAAAGTCCGCGCCAGGGCCAGCGCGTGTTGCATGACATAAGGCGCGTACACACCAAGGTCCGTGGCATACAGCATCGAACGGATCATTGAGCCTCCTCCGACTGCCGAAACGGCAGAGCAAGCTTCAGCTTAGCAGCGCCCTGTTGATGCGCAGGCCCCGTCCAGCGGGGCTCAGCCGGGCGTGCGTTCGTTGCTGATGCCATGCGGAACATGGCCTGTGGCCACAACCCGACTGGCCCGATCGCAGTGCCCGGCCTGGTCATCGAAGAACACATCCGCGGCGAACGCTTCGAGGAACGCCGACTTGTCCAGGCCGCCGAGAAACAGTGATTC
Source organism: Pseudomonas sp. 5P_5.1_Bac1 (assembly GCF_025466015.1). Classification (NCBI taxonomy): domain Bacteria; kingdom Pseudomonadati; phylum Pseudomonadota; class Gammaproteobacteria; order Pseudomonadales; family Pseudomonadaceae; genus Pseudomonas; species Pseudomonas sp. 5P_5.1_Bac1. The sequence continues at coordinate 2,018 of NZ_JANLNX010000115.1, forward strand.
ATCGAGGCGGATATCCCACTCGCGCAAGGTGCGGATGACCCGCTCGTGCGCCGGCGCCGAGCGCGCGGTGACCAGCGCGGTGCGGATCGGACAGGCGCCACTGGGAAACTCTTGCTGCAATTGATTGAGTGCCGCCAGGAACGGCTTGAACGGCCCGCCGCGCAACGGATCGCGGGCCGATTGCCGCTCGCTGGCCTGGAACGCTTCCAGGCCGTCCGATTGATAGACCCGCTCGGATTCATCGGAAAACAGCACGGCATCGCCGTCGAAGGCGATCCGCAACTCGGTAATGGCATCCCGCCGGGCACCACCCGAAAGAATCGTGGCAGCAGCGAAGCCGGCCTCCAGAGCGCTGCGCACGTCATCGGCATCGGTGGACAGGAACAGATGGCAACCAAACGCCGCCAGATAAGGATACGGACTACGCCCGCCGGCGAACGCCGCGCGGGAAATACCCAGGCCGTAATGCTCGATGGAATTGAATACCCGAAGGCCCGTGTCGGCGCTGTTGCGCGACACCAGTATCACCTCGACCCTTTGCTGGCCGAGGGCGGCATTGAGGCCCAGCAGCTTTTCCACCAGCAGGAAAGCATCGCCTGGCTCAAGGTATTCGTCTTCATGCTCGATCTGGTATTGGCGATAAGCCTCGACGCCCTCGGCCAGGTACAGCCGGTGACTCTCACTGAGATCGAACAGTGCCCGTGAGGAAATCGCCACTACCAGTTTGTCGCCCAACCCCTTGCTCATGCCTCGCCCCCGCTACCTGTCATTACCTCCGCTGCGCCAGGCTGCCGCACTGGCCCAGTGAAACATTCGATTCGCAGCCGATTATGCCTTCCATCGCAGGTCCAGCCACCCTCCAGCCACTTTAGTCGTAAAAAGGCGCTTTCAAAGGCCCATCCCACACCGGAAACGGGGTCATGCCCATTGTCGAGCCAAGGGTTTACGCGCTAAGGTTCCGCTCCCCGCTGAGCTCAATCATGCTGCTCCGCCGCACGGGGATCGCTGGCGGCCGGCATCCGTGACCTGACGAGTAACACGATGGCTGATTTACCGATCGACGACCTAAACGTTGCCTCCAACGAGACCCTGATCACGCCTGATCAGCTCAAGAAGGAGATTCCACTCAGCGCCACCGCGCTTCAGACCGTGACCGCGGGCCGTGAAGTGGTGCGCAATATCCTCGACGGCAAGGATCACCGCCTGTTTGTCGTGGTCGGCCCCTGCTCGATCCATGACATCAAGGCCGCGCATGAATATGCCGAGCGCCTCAAGGTTCTCGCTGCGGAAGTCTCCGACACTCTTTATCTGGTGATGCGCGTCTACTTCGAGAAGCCGCGTACCACCGTGGGCTGGAAAGGCCTGATCAACGACCCGTACCTGGACGACTCCTTCAAGATTCAGGACGGCCTGCACATCGGTCGCCAACTGCTGCTGGACCTGGCGGAAATGGGCCTGCCCACCGCCACCGAAGCCCTCGACCCGATCTCCCCGCAGTACCTGCAGGACCTGATCAGCTGGTCGGCCATCGGCGCCCGTACCACCGAATCCCAGACCCACCGCGAAATGGCCTCCGGCCTGTCTTCGGCAGTCGGTTTCAAGAACGGCACCGACGGCGGCCTGACCGTGGCCATCAACGCCCTGCAATCGGTTTCCAGCCCGCACCGTTTCCTCGGCATCAACCAGGAAGGCGGCGTCTCCATCGTCACCACCAAGGGCAACGCCTACGGCCACGTGGTGCTGCGCGGTGGCAACGGCAAGCCGAACTATGACTCGGTCAGCGTCGCCCTGTGCGAACAGGCGCTGAACAAGGCCAAGATCAAGCCGAACATCATGGTCGACTGCAGCCACGCCAACTCCAACAAAGACCCGGCCCTGCAGCCGCTGGTCATGGAGAACGTCGCCAACCAGATCCTCGAAGGCAACCAGTCGATCATCGGCCTGATGGTCGAGAGCCACCTGAACTGGGGCGCCCAGGCCATTCCGAAGGACCTCTGCGAATTGCAGTACGGCGTTTCCGTGACCGATGCCTGCATCGACTGGGACGCAACCGCCACTACCCTGCGCAACATGCGCACCAAGCTCAAGGACGTGCTGCCGAAACGTCGCGGCTGATATACGCCACAAACGAAAACGCCGGGCAATTGCCCGGCGTTTTCGTGTCTGTAGGGTGCAAGCCTGGAAAGGTCAGGCCTTGGAAGAATGCTTGTGGTGTCGTTCCATGTAACGTTCGACATAAGAGCAGGAAGGAATGACGGTGTAGCCACACTCTTCGGCGTAGGCCAGTGCCCGCTCGGTCAATGCCGCGGCAATACCGCGACCACGCAGGGCGTTGGGCACGAAGGTGCGATAGATATCCAGAGTCTGCTTACCCAGGTCCATGTAAGTCAGGTAAGCACGATGACCGTCCACATTGGTCTCGAACTGATGACCCTTTTGGTCATGGTGGATGGACAACGCCTCGCTCATCACTACTCCTCGCGGGTCTTGTAATAAAACCCTACCTTAACCGATGTTTGTCCGGCGAAGGAACCTCTACGCCACCCCGTGCCCCGTTGGACAGCGAGAAGAGCCTGATCGTTCTCGGGCAACTGAGCACGTAACAAATAGTAGGCGCCCAACGCGGGGATGCTCAAGGTACTGGTCGGAAAATTTCCGCACTTGAGACCGGCCGACGATGCCAGCGGGCAACGTCCTGAGAACAGCAACCGGATGATCTAGTGCTTATGACGCAACCTGACATTTAAAGTCACCATTAGTTCAAGAAAAACTACTTTTACAAGAATGCGTTACAGCCTCCAGACGCAACAATTGCACGGTTTTCGCGGCTCCTGACTGTCAAGAGCAAGCGCGGCGCAATTTTTTTCCAATTCTTGCGCTCAGTCAGTTTACTTACTACAAGTAATGGGTACTATGTACGCCGGCCAGTTTCTCTTTGTTGAGAGATGGCTCTTTAATAGAAAGTCCTTGAAGGGGAACACGATGAACAACGTTCTGAAATTCTCTGCTCTGGCTCTGGCCGCAGTTCTGGCTACCGGTTGCAGCAGCGTCTCCAAAGAAACCGAAGCTCGTCTGACTGCTACCGAAGACGCAGCAGCTCGTGCACAAGCTCGTGCTGACGAAGCGTATCGCAAAGCCGACGACGCTCTGGCTGCCGCTCAGAAGGCTCAGCAAACTGCTGATGAAGCCAACGAGCGCGCTCTGCGTATGCTGGAAAAAGCCAGCCGCAAGTAATAATCCTTCGGGGTTGTTATTTAGAAGCCGACCCACTTGTGGGTCGGCTTTTTTATTGCCGGCAAGATAACAACACCCTCAAACGACAAGGCCCGCCATTAAGGCGGGCCTTGGTGTAACACCGATGAAACTTACTGCTCTTGGTAAGGTGCGCTGGAAATGATTGGCACTTCGCCACCTACCCCGTTCGGTACAGCAATTTCTACCGGCATGCCGTCTTCGGTCGCGACCACATCGCGAACCATGTCCCAGTTCATCTGCACGTTCTTGGCCAGGTCTTCACGCTTGAGCAGCGCGTTGATCACCGCGGTGTGCTTGTCCACCACCGACGGATCGCCCTTGTCGTCCAGCGGAGTGTGCGCCTCGAGGTAAACCTTGCCGCCACTCATGCCGAACTTGTACGGCTCGTTGATGATCCGCACTGGTGTACCCACTGGCGCCATCTTGGCCAGTTCCAACACGTTGTTGTTGAACATGCGGAAGCAGCCGTGGCTGGTGCGCATGCCAATGCCGAACTTCTTGTTCGAGCCGTGGATCAGGTAGCCCGGCACGCCCAGGGTGAACTTGAACGGACCTAGCGGGTTGTCCGGGCCGGCCGGCACCACGTTCGGCAGGGGGTCACCGTCAGCAGCGTGCTCGGCCTTGATCGAGGCCGGCGGGGTCCAGGTCGGGTTCGGCGTCTTGGCCGTCACCTTGGTCTGGGCGATGGGCGAACCCCAGCCTTCACGACCGATACCCAGCGGGTAGGTATGCACCACGTTCTCCCCTTTCGGGAAGTAGTACAGGCGGTACTCGGCGAGGTTGATGACGATGCCTTCGCGCGGGCCCGGCGGCAGGATGAAGCGGGTCGGCAGGATGATCTCGGTGCCGGCGCCCGGCAGCCAGGGGTCGACACCCGGGTTGGCCGCGACCATTTCCAGGTAGCCCAGGTCACTGGCCGTGCCGATATCGGCGAAGGTGTCCTCGTACTTGGCCTTGATCACCTGGACCTGGCCAATGATGTCTTCGCCAGGTGGCGGCAGTGGGAACTCCAACGCGGCAACGGGACCTGCCGACAGCAGGGCGGCCAGGGACAGGCAACGGGTGACGGCGGGAAAGCGCGGCAACATCCGGGAAATCCTTCGCAAATTCGGGGTGAAGGCGGCAATTGTACACCTCTGCCGAAACAATCGGGAGGCATCGCCGCTGGATGGTGAGAGGGCGGAGCGGTGCTTAAAGTTCCGGCCAGACAGGTCGCGTACCGCGGCGCTGGGCCTCGAGGATGGCCCGGCACAACGGGCACAGGCGGCGATCACGGTAAATCGTGTTCGGCACCCCCGACCAGCGCGGCTGCGCCGGTAGCAGGGTGCCGCACAGGGTGCGGTCGGCCGAGCCCGCCAGTTCGAGTTGACGGGCGACCAGATGCACACGGATTTCCTGGCAGGCGAAGAGATCGAGCTGTTCGTCAGGTTCGATCAATTGATAGGCATACAGGGACCAGGCGGGACGCGGCATCGGGGGCTCCAAATCGGGGGCGCAACATTAGCCGAAAGCCGGTCACTATAAAAGCGTCAAAGCAGCGGTTTTATTGCCGGCCAGGCATTTTCCAGCAACCTGGACTGGCCCCCTTGCGCCGGATGGATGCCATCCGCCTGCATCAGTTCGGGAACACCCCCGACGCCCTCCAGGAAAAACGGCACCAGCGCGATGTTTTTCTGGGTAGCCACGTCGGTATAGACCTGAGCGAAGGCCTTGGTGTAACGCTGGCCATAGTTGGGCGGCAGTTGCATGCCCAGCAGCACGACCTTGGCCCCAGCCTTGCGGGACTGGTCTACCATCGAAGCAAGATTTTGTTGCAATTGCGCAGGAAGCTGTCCCCGCAGGCCGTCATTGCCTCCCAGTTCCAGCACCACCAGGCTCGGTTTGTGCGCTGCAAGCAGCGCCGGCAGCCGCGCCTGGCCTCCGGCACTGGTATCGCCACTGATCGAGGCATTGACCACTTTGTCGCTGTAACCCTCGTTGCTGAGCCGCTGTTCCAGCAGCGCGACCCAGCCCTGTCGGGTATCCAGGCCAAAAGCGGCACTGATACTATCGCCGACGATCAATACCGTACCCGCCGTTGCGCTCTGCGCCATGCACAGCAAGGCCAGACCAGCACTCAATAACCACACTCGCATCGGATTCTCCATGGGCCCCAGCATTCTCACTGCGCGGAACCTTAGCAAAGTGGTTCCCAGCGCGGAAGGCAACCTCACCATCCTCCACGAACTGTCCCTGGACCTCAACGAAGGCGACAGCCTCGCCATCGTCGGCGCGTCCGGCTCGGGCAAGTCCACCCTGCTCGGCCTGCTGGCCGGGCTCGACCAGCCCAGCGCAGGCTCCGTCACCCTGGCCGGCCACGACCTCGGCCCGCTGGACGAAGACCAGCGCGCCAAGGTGCGCGCCGAACACGTCGGTTTCGTGTTCCAGTCGTTCCAGTTGCTCGACAGCCTCAACGCCCTGGAAAACGTCATGCTGCCGCTGGAGCTGGAAGGCCGCCGCGATGCCCGCGAGCACGCCCGCACCCTGCTCGAGCGGGTCGGCCTGGGCCAGCGCCTGAGCCATTCGCCGCGCCAGCTCTCCGGCGGCGAGCAACAACGGGTAGCGATCGCCCGGGCCTTCGCCGCCGAGCCGGATGTGCTGTTCGCCGACGAGCCCACCGGCAACCTCGACAGCCATACCGGTGAACGCATCAGCGACCTGCTGTTCGAACTGAACAAGGAGCGCGGCACCACCCTGGTGCTGGTGACCCACGACGAACGCCTGGCCCGGCGCTGCCGCCGCCAGATCCGCCTGGACGCCGGCCATCTGGTCAGCCCGATGGAGCCCTAGATGGCACGCCTGTCCTTTCTGCGCCTGTTCAACCTTGCTCTACGCCAACTGCTGCGCGATGCCCGCGCCGGTGAACTGCGGGTGCTGTTCTTCGGCCTGCTGATCGCGGTGGCGGCGAGCACCGCCATCGGCTACTTCGGCGCCCGCCTCAACGGCGCCATGTTGCTGCGCGCAACCGAATTCCTCGGCGCCGACCTGGTGCTGCAAGGCAGCTCGCCGGCCAGCGCCGAGCAGATCGAGCGCGGTACAGCGCTGGGCCTGGCCCATGCGCGGGTGGTTGAATTCTCCAGCGTGATCGCCACCGACAACGGTATCCAGTTGTCCAGCGTCAAGGCCGCCGACGCGGCCTATCCGTTGCGTGGCGAACTGCGCAGCGCGCCCGAGCCTTACGCCGCCGAAACCACAGGCGGCGGCCCGGCCTCCGGCGAAGCCTGGGCCGAGCCGCGCTTGCTGGCGGCCCTCGACCTGAAGATCGGCGACAGCATCGACGTCGGCATGAAAACCCTGCGCCTGAGCCGGGTGCTGACCTACGAACCGGACCGCGCCGGCAATTTCTACAGCCTGACCCCACGGGTGATGATCAACCTCGCCGACCTCGACGCCACCGGCGTGGTCCAGCCCGGCAGCCGGGTGACCTACCGCGAGCTGTGGCGCGGCGACAACCTGATACTCGCCGACTATCGCCAGGCGCTCGAAGCCACCTTGGCGCCCAACCAGCGCATCCGCGACGCCCGCGACGGCAACCAGCAGGTCGGCGGCGCCCTGGGCAAGGCCGAGCGTTACCTGAACATGGCCAGCCTGGTCGCGGTGCTCCTGGCCGGTGTGGCCGTGGCGCTGTCCGCCAGCCGCTTCGCCGTGCGACGCTTCGATGCCAGCGCCCTGCTGCGTTGCCTGGGTCTGTCGCGGCGTCAGGCGCTGAGCCTGTTCTGCCTGCAACTGGCGATCCTCGGCAGCCTCGCCGCCCTGGCCGGCGCCCTGCTCGGCTGGCTGGCGCAATTGGGCTTGTTCGCCCTGCTCGACGGCCTGCTGCCGGCGGAGATTCCCGACGGCGGCATCACCCCGGCGCTGGCCGGGATCGCCACCGGCCTGGTCGCCCTCGCCGGCTTCGCCCTGCCCCCTCTCGCAGCGCTGGGCCGGGTTCCGCCACTGCGGGTGCTGCGCCGCGATCTGCTGCCGGTGCCGGCGAGCAGTTGGCTGGTCTACGGCGCGGCGATCCTCGCCCTCGGCCTGATCATGTGGCGCCTGAGCCTCGACCTGCTGCTGACCTTCGCCCTGCTCGGTGGCGGCCTGATCGCCGCGCTGTTGCTGGGCGGCCTGCTCCTGCTCGGTTTGCGCAGCCTGCGCCGCTTGCTGGCCGGAGCACCGCTGGCCTGGCGACTGGGCCTCGGGCAACTGCTGCGCCACCCGCTGGCGGCGGCCGGCCAATCGCTGGCATTCGGCCTGATCCTGTTGGCGATGGGCCTGATCACCCTGCTGCGCATCGAGTTGCTGGACACCTGGCACAACCAGTTGCCCGAAGATGCGCCCAACTATTTCGTGCTGAATATCCTGCCGGACGACAAGGCCAGCTTCGCCAGCCAACTGGAAGGCTTCTCCAGCCATGCCGCGCCGCTTTATCCGGTGATCCCCGGCCGCCTGACGCAAATCAACGGCGAGGCGGTGAACCAGATCGTCAGCAAGGAATCCACCGGCGACCGCGCAGTGCAACGTGACCTGAGCCTGACCTGGGCAGCCGACCTGCCCGAAAGCAACAGCCTCAGCGCCGGACAGTGGTGGCAGGGCCAACCGGCGGCGGACGCGCTGCCCGGCGTGTCGGTGGAGTCGGAGCTGGCGGAAAGCCTCAAGCTCAAACTGGGCGACCGCCTGACCTTCGTCATCGGCGGGGAGGAGCGTGAGGCCCAGGTCAGCAGCCTGCGCACGGTCAACTGGGACAGCTTCCAGCCGAACTTCTACATGATCTTCCAGCCCGGCACCCTGCAGGGACTGCCGACCACCTACCTGACCAGCTTCTACCTCGCACCGGGTAACGACCAGCAAGTGGTGGCCCTGTCCCGCGCCTTCCCGGCGACCACCATCCTTCCGGTCGATGCCTTGCTGGAGCAACTGCGCAGCATCCTCGCGCAGGTCACCCTGGCGGTGCAGTACGTGCTGCTGTTTGTGCTCGCGGCCGGGCTGGCGGTGTTGTTCGCCGGCCTGCAGGCGACCCTCGACGAGCGCATCCGCCAGGGCGCCCTGCTTCGTGCACTCGGCGCAGGCCGGGCCTTGTTGGTCAAGGCGCGGCGGATCGAGTTCGGCCTGCTCGGCGCGGCCAGCGGCCTGCTCGCGGCGATCGGTTGCGAGCTGATTACCTGGGTGCTCTACCGCTTCGCCTTCGACCTGCACTGGAGCCCGCACCCGTCGCTGCTCCTGCTGCCGCTGGCCGGCGCGCTGCTGGTCGGCGGTGCCGGCGTGGTCGGCACCCGCCGCGCGCTCAACGCCAGCCCGCTGACGGTGCTGCGCGAAGGCTGAGCCCTGCGTGCCCGCCACCGGCAGCCTGTACCGCTGCCGGTTCGGCGGGTACTCTTTGCGGCCTGACGTATCGCCCGCCCAGGAGAAGGCATTGGCTACCAACATCATCACCCGAAAAGGCCACGAGGCGCTGAAGGCGGAGCTGGATCACCTCTGGCGCGTGTACCGCCCCGAAATCACTCAGAAAGTCACCTGGGCCGCCTCCCTTGGCGACCGCAGCGAAAACGCCGACTACCAGTACAACAAGAAACTGCTGCGCGAAATCGACCGCCGCGTGCGCTATCTGCGCAAGCGCCTGGAAGACGTGAAAGTGGTGGACTACCGCGCAGAGCAGGAAGGCAAGGTGTTCTTCGGCGCCTGGGTGGAGATCGAGAACGACGCCGGCGAGCAGATGAAATTCCGCATCGTCGGCTATGACGAGATCTATGGCCGTAACGACTACATCTCGGTGGACTCACCCATGGCCCGCGCCCTCCTGAAGAAAGAAGAAGGCGACGAGGTGGTGGTGCAGACGCCGAGTGGCGAGGCGGTCTGGTACGTGAACAGCATCAGCTATCCACAGTGACGCTTCGCCGCCGCGGCAACGACCTCAGGCGCGGGTAATCAGCCCTTGGCGGGCGATGCGGGTCAGGTGGCCGATCATTTCGGCGGCGTCTTCGCGGGCTGGCGACTGCACCACGGCGAGGTCGAAACGGTCATTGGCGTAGTCGGCGAGGGACGCAACGTTATCGACGAACTGGATCAACAATGCGGTAGCGCGGCCTTTGCGACGAGGCCAGCCATCGAGGAGGCGAACGAGGGTGGGTTGGTGCGGACCGATCAGCAGGACGCGCGGGGTGCGGGCCGACTGGCTGGAAGACAGGGGGGTCAGACAGACAATGGAACGTGGGCAACTCATGGAGTCATATTCTCCGCCTCGCAGATCCCGCTGGGCTGCGGTGGGAGGCATCACCGAACCAGCGTTTTAGCGGTATTCGGATCACCTCGAAGGGCTCTCCCGCGCCCCGCAAGTAGCTGTTTAAATCGGCGCAAGTGCGAATCCTAGAGAAGCGGCTGGCGGACTGTCAACACGACTTATGGCAAAAGGCTTACATCTGCCAGCCTCATCCGGGCATCGCTTGTGGGAGCGAGCTTGCCCGGGGACCGCAATTCGGCCCCCGGGCAAACCTTCAACTCTTGGAGATGGCCGCATCCACCGAAGCCCGCCCTGCCCCTTCGAACAACACCGCCACCGCGCCACCCAGCAGCGCCAGGGCGAACTCGTAGCCGTTGTTGGCCATGAACAGGCCGTTGTGGATGTGTACCGAGAAGATCGCCACCAGCAACAGGCCGATCAGCGCCACCGCCGCCGGCCGTGCCAGCAGGCCGATCACCAGGGCCAGGCCGCCGAAGAATTCGGCGCCGCCGGACAAGGCCGCCATCAGGGTGCCGGGGGTCAGGCCGAGGCTTTCCATGAACTGAGCGGTGCCCGCCAGACCACCGCCGCCAAACCAGCCGAACAGCTTCTGCGAACCGTGAGCCATGAAGATGATGCCGACGAAGATGCGCAGGACGGTCATACCCCAGCCAGCGCGGGTGGTCATTACGGAGTGGAGGGCGTTCATGCTGTATTCCTTACAAGGTGTGATGTGGTGTTGGCGCCATAATAATCATATTACTCAATATGAAAATCGCAATTAACCCATCATTAGAATCGAATAATTTGATTATTTTCGATTCGCCACCTTGCGCGTCCGGGAGGACTCCAACGCCTCCCGCTCCCGGTCGAAGGCCAGGAAGTACTTGTTGACGCTATTAACATAGCTGACCGGCCCCATTCCTACCTGCTCAAGGGCCACCCGCTCCACCTGGAAGAACCACTGGTTGTGATTGAGGCCGCGGCGGCGGGCCTCGGCGCGCATCGCCTGGACCCGCTCGGGGCCAAGGTTGTAGGCCGCCAGCACGAAGGCCATGCGCTCGCGCTCGTTGAGTTGGTTGCTGGCAAAGAACTTACGGCGGATCAGCGCCAGGTAGCGGGCGCTGGCCTGGACATTGCCGTCGACGCTGTTGATATCACTGACCCCGACCCGCTGCGCGGCGCCCGGGGTCATCTGCATCAGGCCGTGGGCACCACCGGCACCGCGGGCGGCGGGATTGAGCGAGGACTCCTTGAACGCCAGCGCGGCGAGATTGAGCCAGTCGAGGTTCTGCGCCTCGGCGTGCTTCTGCAGGACCGGACGCAGGTTGTCGAGGCGCTGGCGGTTGGCCTTGGCCAGCGGGTAGTGAACCTTGTACAGACGGCGGTAGATGCGCTCGAAGGCCACGTCCTGGTCCGCCGGCACGCGGTATTCCTGAAGGAAGCGGTCGACGCTGGCGTGCAGCATCACCGCGTCGCGGCGCATGTACCAGTGCATGTTCTCCGGCGCGGTCAGGCTGACCCGGCGCTGGATCTGCAACTTGGGCATGACCTTGCTCCAGCGCTCGGCGATCGGTTGCTCCACCACGGTGAGCGGCAGGATCCCGGCCTGGACCATCTCCAGCACGTCTTCGACCGCCAGGCTCGGGTCGATCCATTCCACCTTGATCGGCGCCAGCTTGCGCAAGGCGAGTTTCTGGTTGATCTCGTGCAGGGTGTCGCCGGCGGCGCTGCCACTGGGCAGTGCCACGCTGCGGCCGGCAAGCTGTTCGACCTTGCCATACACCCGCTCGCCCTTGCGCCCCACCAGCACCAGCGGCACCTGGGTCATCACCGGGTCGCTGGAGCTGACGCCACGGATCGACACCGGATCGAGCAACTCACCCGGCGCCACCAGATCGCCTTCGCCGCGCTGCAGGGCGCTGATCAACTGGTCCTTGGCCTTGGGAATCAACTTCAGACGCAGTTCCTGGCCGTCACGGGCGCGGGCATTAAGGTAATGTTCGAAGGCGCGCAGGCGGTGGTATTCAACGCCATAGGACTGGCCCTTGACCTCGCCGGAGCTGTTGCGGCTCTGGTTGACCAGCACCCGCAGTTCGCGGCTGGCGCGGATCTGCGCCAGGTCGCGGGTCTTGTCGTTGCTGACCACCTGCGGCGGACCGGGCAGGCGCGCGCTGGCCGACCCTGGCAGCAGCAGTCCGGTACACAGCAGAATCATCAGTAACGCTCGCGTCATCCGGGCTCCGGCAACAGGCCGCGATGGGGTGTCGGGGGTCATACTCTGCAGCAGGTCCATGACAATTGACCGCAAAAGACCGTGACAACTCATTGAAGTTCTTGTGTTTATTGATATTTTTTGGCGCAACCAGCGCCCATCTGCGGCAAATTCCGAGGTAGCACCATGCAACTCATCGACATCGGCGTCAATCTGACCAACTCCAGTTTCGCCGGCAAACACCAGGCCATTCTCGAGCGCGCCGAGGCTGCGGGCGTGCGGCAAATGCTGCTGACCGGCACCAGCCTGGCGGGCAGCGAAGAGGCGCTGGAGCTGTGCCAGCAGCTGGACGAGAGCGGCCAGCGGCTGTTTTCCACCGCGGGTGTTCACCCCCACGACGCCAGCCACTGGGACGCCGACAGCCCGCGCCGCTTGCGCCACTTGCTGGAGCAGCCGCGGATACAGGCGGTGGGAGAATGCGGGCTGGATTTCAACCGCGATTTCTCGCCGCGCCCGCAACAGGAAAAAGCCCTGGAAGACCAGTTGGCCCTGGCGGTTGAACTGCAGATGCCGGTGTTCCTGCATGAGCGCGACGCCAGCGAGCGCCTGCTGCATATCCTCAAGGACTACCGCGACCACCTCACCGCCGCCGTGGTGCACTGCTTCACCGGCGAGCGCGAGGCGCTGTTCGGCTACCTCGACCTCGACCTGCACATCGGCATCACCGGCTGGATCTGCGACGAACGCCGCGGCACCCACCTGCATCCACTGGTGGCCAGCATTCCCGAAGGCCGGCTGATGCTGGAAAGCGATGCGCCCTACCTGCTGCCGCGCAGCCTGCGGCCGAAGCCGAAAAGCGGGCGCAACGAACCCGCCTTTCTCCCGGAAGTGTTGCGCGAAGTTGCCCTCCATCGGGGTGAGTCCGTGGAGCAGGTGGCAGCCCACACGACCCGCTGTGCACAGCGCTTTTTCAGCCTGCCCGAGCTGGCTTGACACATATCAAGATTTATTGCTGATTAGTCGAACAGAATGCTGGCACCTTGCCAAAAAACTTTCCGCTTAAACGCTTAACTCAGAGAAGACCTACCATGGGTGCCTGGCTTAGCAATATCTCCCTGAAGTACAAGTTCTGGGCTGTCAACGCGGTCGCTTTCGTCACCACGCTGTTCCTGGTGTTGTACGCGGTGTTCCTCGAACAGCAGGCGCGGGTGGAAGAAGCCCAGAGCCGGGCCGTCGCCGAAGCACGCTTGCTGGCCGCCTGGCCGGCGGGACAGGCGTTGCCGCAGAGTCCGCACGTCCTGACCTTCACCCCCGGCCAAGTGCCCAACTACCAGGGCAAGCCCCTCGAATCCGTGGCCAACGCCAGCGGTTGGGTGACGATCGAGCCCTATGCGGTCTTCGGCGATGATCCGCTGGCCGGTGCCCAGGTCATCAGCCGTGACGGCCAACGGGTCGCCGTGCTGGCGCCGTCGCCGAGCTTCGTGCAGGTGTATGGCGACCGCTTCGGCAACTACGCGGTGTGCGTGCTGATCCTGATGCTGGCGATGCTCTGCGCCTCGCAGTTGCTGATCCGTTTCCTGCTGGCCCAGCTCAACATCCTCAAGGACGTGATGCTGCACGTCGAGAAGACCGGCGACCTCTCGGCCCGGGTGCCGCTGGCCTGCCACGACGAGATCGGGCAGATGGCCACGGCCTTCAACGCCATGCAGACCACCTACCACCGCGTGGTGAACACCGTCGCGCTCACCGCCGCGCAGCTCGATTCCGGTGCCGCGCGCCTGGCCTCCAGCATGAGCGATGTGCGCCACGGCATGCTTGGCCAGCAGAGCGAAACCGACCAGGCAGCCACGGCGATCAACGAGATGTCCGCGACCGTCTACCACATCGCCCAGCATGCCGGCGCCACCCGCGACCTGTCGCAGACCGCCGACACCCTGGCCGGCAGCGGCCAGCAAGTGGTCAGCCGGGTGCAGACTTCCATCGCCGGGCTGTCCAGCGGCGTGCAGCAGACCGCCGAGATGATTCGCCAACTGGCCGAGGACAGCCAGAAGATCAACGGCGTGGTCAATGTGATCCACAGCATCGCCGAACAGACCAACCTGCTCGCCCTCAACGCCGCCATCGAGGCTGCCCGTGCCGGCGACCTGGGCCGTGGCTTCGCGGTGGTGGCGGATGAAGTGCGCAACCTGGCCAAACGGGTGCAAAGTTCGACCGACGAAATCACCGACATGGTTTCGGCCTTGCAGGCCGGGACCCGCGACGCAGTGGAGTTCATGACCGAAAGCTCGTTCAAGGCCGACGATTGCGTCAAACAAGCGCAGGAAGCCGGCGAAGCCCTGGCAGAAATCACCGCGGCGGTGGCGCAGATGCGCGAGAGCAACACCCAGATCGCTGCGGCGGCCGAAGAGCAGAGCCATGTGGCCGAGGAAATGAATCGCGCCGTGGTGAGCATTCGCGACGTGACCGAAGACACGGTGCAGCAGACGGTGTCGTCGGCGACCACCAGCGATGAACTGGCAACCCTGGCCGGGGAATTGAACAAGGTGATCGGGCAGTTGAAGTTGTAGAGCGTTCGAGGGCGTCACCGCTGCGGTTCGGCGCCCTCACCTATCCCCGTCATCAATCCCGTCAATTGGCCTCTCCCAAAGGCCAGAACTACTCTTCAGACACGCACCACCGAAAAGTCTGAGGACATCTCATATGAGCAAACGCCTGCCCAACCTGCCCGCCTGGCAATGGCGTGGCTACTCCAACAATCACCGCAACCCGACCAATCTGGTCTTGCACCTGATCGCCGTGCCGCTGTTCATCATCGGCACGCTGCTGGTGTTGTCGGGACTGTTCGAACTGGACCTGGGCGAGATCGCCGTGGGTGTGATCGGCCTGCTGGCGGGGCTGGGGCTGCAACGCCACGGGCATCGCCTGGAAGCCGAACAGCCGGAGCCGTTCAGCAACCGGCAGGATGCAGTGAAGCGCCTGCTCACCGAGCAGTTCGTCACCTTCCCGCGCTTTCTCTTCAGTGGTGCGTGGTGGCGCGCCTGGCGCGAACGCCACCGTCACTGACACCTAGGCGAACACAGTCACCGTCTGCCGGCTGATCGCCAACAGCTCGCCACGTGCGTCCCACATGGCTGCAGCAGTGTGGCCATAGCCATCACGGGCGTGCTCGATGTCCGCGCAGTATTGGCACCAGTCCAAAGTGCTGAGGCTGGCCACCGGCTGGACGAATTCGATGGTCCAGGTCAGGGTGCTGCCCGCTGCCGGTTTGCTCAGGTGCGGCAACAATGCCGGCGGCCAGGCGTCCACCAGCGCCAGCAGATGCGCTTCGGTCACCGGCTCTTCCACCGCGTCCTTCAAACGCACCCAACCGCCCATGCTGCGCAGCGGCTTGTTGCTGAACGGCATGGCGCCGATCCCCCAGCGCATGGACAGGTAGCGGATGTATTCCGGGGTTGCGCCGGGGATGTACGGCAGTTCCGGACTGGAGTCTTCCAGGCTTTTCATTTCCCTCGCCGGCAACGCCGGCACATCGATGACCGAGGTACGCCCGGCGCCGAAGCTGCCCTGGATCAGGGTCACGGTCTGGCCGTTCTGGATTGCCCGGCCCAGCAGCGAACTCACTGCGCGGCCCTCGCGGAGCATTTCCACTTCAAAACTGATGGGCACGCCCGGCTCGGCGGGGCCGACGAAGGTGATGGCCAACGAACGCACCGGACGCTCCGGCGACACCTTGGCGTGCATGGCCTCATAGACCAGCGCCGCCATCAGACCGCCGAAACAGGCGCGGCCTTGTGCCCACTCGGCGGGAATGACCACTTCCTGCGGGCGCTGACGGACAGCGGTGAGCAGCTGGGAAAAATTCATGCGGACCTCGCCTACGGAAAAGTCCCACGATCTTAAGAGGAGATAGCCCGCCCCAGCAGGCCGCATAACTGCCAATTCAGCGCATTATCGTTCGTCGATATGCTTCAGCAGGGCGTTCAGGGTCTTGTCCGCGCGCTGTTCGGCTTCGACAAGCTGCGCCTGCCACTGCGGCACGAGGGCGGCCAGGTCAGGCTGCTTTTCGGCCTGGGTCAGCCATTGCAGCAGGTCGTGCCAGTGGCCGAGGTCGTCCTGGGCGCGCTTGAGCGAGGCGCGCATCGAACGCTTCAGCCGTCCCAGTTGCGGGTAGGCTTCGGCGCCGTAACGCGAGCGCTTGATCAGCAGGCGCAGGCGATGGCGGTCATGGGCCGGGTCGTGCATGGCTTTGACGATGTTCTTCCATTGCTTGTCCAGGCGCTTCTCGATGCGCTTGCGCAGGTCCGGCACCAGCTTCTGATGTTCGATGGCGCGGAGGAAAGCCGGGAAGGCATCAATGATCGCCAGCAGTTTGTGCAACTGGGTGCTGGCCGCCACGGCGGCGAAGGTCGCGCCCTCGCCCGCCAGCCGCCGCTGCGCCGCATCCGGCTGCTGGCGTTCGAACAGTTGCTCGGCGAGCACTTCGCGGTCGCGCAGCGGCGTGGTCATGTCGCCCACCGCCTTGGCCGCGCTCTCCAGTTGATCGACCCCGGGCAAGCCGCGCAGCGGTCGCAGCAGGCTGCGCAGGCGCCGCACGTTGGTGCGTAGGTCGTGCAACGCTTCGCTGTCAGTGTTTTCCGCGAGGCGTGCCTGACAGGCCAGCAGACGAACGTGCAAGCCAAGCACCTGGGCAACGACATGATCGAACATCTGCGACATGGGGCCTTACCTCATCAACGTCCGGCGCGGGACTCACGGATATAGAAACGGGCTTTCTCGGCTTTCTTGGTGCACCCTTCGAAGGCTTCGAACTGCTGTTGGGTCTTGGCGCCGGTCAGCAGCGACAGGGCCTTGGAATAACTGACCGTTCCGGCGAAGCCCTCGGCCTTGGCCAGGTCGAGCTCCTTCCAGGCGGCGTCGAGCTGGCTGCCGCAACTGTCGCGATAGGCCGTCTTGCCCGCGCAACCCGCCAGGGCCACAACAATCAGGGACAGGGTGATCAGGGCTTTCATCGGTGTTACCTCGAAGATGGGAAAAGTCGTGTCGGCATGTTCGACGGCGGGCGTACGCAAAAGTGCCCTGTTCAGCGTAGCCCAGCGCAGACGACGATTGAAGCGCAACCCGAAACAGGCGCATTCTCGGGTCATCAAAGCGGCGATCGACCTAGGGGCGCAATCATGAAAAAGCGCGTAGCGCTGGTGTTGGGCTCGGGCGGGGCCCGGGGGTATGCGCATATCGGCGTGATCGAGGAAATCGAACGGCGCGGTTACGAGATTTCCTGTATCGCCGGCTGCTCCATGGGCGCGGTGGTTGGCGGGATCTACGCTGCCGGCAAGCTGGACGAATACCGCAACTGGATCGAGAGCCTGGACTACCTCGACGTGCTGCGCCTGGTGGACGTGAGTTTCCGCCTGGGCGCGATCCGTGGCGACAAGGTTTTCGGACAGATCCGCAAGATCGTCGGCGAAATCAATATCGAGCAGTTGCGCATTCCCTACACGGCGGTGGCCACGGACCTGACCAACCAGCAGGAAATCTGGTTTCAGGAGGGCTGCCTGCATCAGGCGATGCGGGCCTCGGCGGCGATTCCCAGCCTGTTCACCCCGGTGGTCCAGGGCAACCGCACGCTGGTCGATGGCGGCATTCTCAATCCGTTGCCGATCATCCCGGTAGTGTCCAGCCACAGTGACCTGATCATCGCGGTCAACCTCAACTCCACCAACCAGAAGCAGTACCAGTTGCCGGTGATCGAGCGGCCGCCGGCGTTCAAGCTGCGCTTCGACAACCTGATCAGTTCGCTGGGCTCGCGCCTGCCGTTCCGGCGCAAACAGGCCGAGGTCTTGCTCGGGCTGGAAAAGGAGCTGGCGCAAGAGATGGAACAAGACCTGGCGATCGAGGCGACGCAGGTGCCCAATCCCTGGCTGGCAGACGCCGCCAGCCCCAAGGCCCAGCAGCCCTCGGCGGCGCCGGAAAGCGACGGCGCGCCGAAGTCGGCGACCGGGTCGTTCATTGTCGATAACGTCGGGCCGGCGTCGTTGCTGGATCTGATCAACCAGAGTTTCGAAGTGATGCAGACCTCGCTGGCACAGTACAAGATCGCCGGCTATCCGCCGGATGTGCTGATCAACGTGCCGAAGCGGGTGTGCCGGTTTTTCGAGTTCTACAAAGCGCCGGAGCTGATCGCACTGGGGCGGGAAATTGCGCGGGATACGCTGGATAACTATGAGGCGGAGCGGCGGTGAGGCCACCAAGCCTCAGACCGGCTCCTGCCCAACCAACCGATACCCCACCCCCGGCTCGGTCACGATAAACCGCGGCGCGGTCGGGTCATCCCCGAGTTTCTGCCGCACATGGGCCACGACGATGCGCAGGTAATGCGTGTCGTCGACATGGGTCGGTCCCCAGATGTCCTTGAGCAACTGCTGCTGGGTGATGACCCGCCCGGGATGCCGTGCCAGTTGCGCCAGCAAGGCGTATTCCTTGCGGGTCAGCGCCACTTCTTCGCCGTCGAGGGTCACGCGCCGGTACGCCAGGTCCACGGTCAACGCGCCGAAACTGCACGCCGCCTGCGGCGCAGCCGCCTGGGGCACCTGGCGCAGCAGCGCGCGGACCCTGGCAAGAAACTCCTGGATGCCGAACGGCTTGGTCACGTAGTCATTGGCGCCGCTGTCCAGCGCCCGGACTTTCTCGCCCTCGCTGGCCCGCACCGACAACACCAGCACCGGCACCGCGCTCCATTCGCGCAGTTCGCGCAATACGTCCTGGCCGTCCATGTCCGGCAAGCCGAGGTCGAGCACCACCAGGTCCGGGCGGGACAACGCCGCCTGGCTCAGGCCCTCGGCGCCGGTCCCCGCTTCGAGCACTTTGTAGCCCTGGGAGCTGAGGCTGATACGAAGGAATTTGCGGATCTGCGGTTCATCGTCGATGACCAGCAGGGTCGCGGTCTGGCTCATGGGGTCTCGCTGTCCAGTTCGGGTTGGGCCGGAAGCGGCAAGCATAGTGTGATGCAGGTGCCGTGACCATCGAGGCCGTCATCGACGCGGATATGCCCGCCATGGGCGCCGATCATGCCCTGGCAGATCGCGAGCCCGAGCCCGGTGCCCTGCCCGCCGCGATCACCGCGGGCGGCGGTGTAGAACATGTCGAAGATACGTTCACGGTCCTGCGGGGCGATGCCCGGGCCTTCGTCGGCGACGGCCAGGCACAGGTGCTCGTCCTCGACACTCACGCGCATCTCCAGCCGGCCATTGAGCGGAGAAAACCGCGCGGCGTTTTCCAGCACGTTGACCAGCGCCTGCTCGATCAACGCCGCATGCACATAGAGCAGCGGCAAGTGCGCCGGCACCTCGGTGTGCAGTTGCAGTGGCGCCAGCACTACGCGCAAGCGGTTCAACGCGCTGCCGACGATATCCGCCGGGGCGACCCAGTCCCGCGCCAGCTTGAGGCCGCCGTGGCCGAGGCGGGTCATGTCCAGCAGGTTCTGGATGTAGCGGTCCAGCCGTTCGGCTTCGTCGCGGGTGCCTTCCAGCAGTTCGCGACGGTCCGCCGCGGGAATCGCATCACCCAGCGCCAGCAGGCTGTCGATGCTGCCGCGCATCGCGGTCAGCGGCGTGCGTAGGTCGTGAGACACCGAGGCGAGCAAGGCGCTGCGCAACTGCTCCGTTTCGCCGTGCAGGCGCGCGGCTTCCAGTTGATCCGCCAGCCGCGCCCGGGCCAGCGCCTGGGCCAGCGGCTGGCTCAGCGCCTTGAGCAGCCGCCGACGTTGCGGCGCCAGCGCCTCGTCGCCCGCACGGGCGCGCACGCCGAGCAGGGCCAACGGGCCTTCGTCCACCGACAGCGGCCACCACCACCAGCGGCCGTTGGGCAGCGTGTCACTGCCCTGCCCCGCCGCCTGGTCGTGTTGCCATGCCCACTCGGCGGCAGCGCGCTCGTTGTCGCTGAATTGCAGCATGCCGCCACTGGCTACCTGCAAACGGCCTTCGGCGTCGCGCTCCAGCAGGCACGCCTGCAAGTCCGACCAGCCTTCCAGGTGTTGCCCGGCGGCGCTGAACACCGCCTGGCGGTCGGTGGCCGCGGTGAGTTTGCGCGACAGGTCGAGCAGTTGCCCGGTCTGCTCCTGAGTCTCGCGCAGCGCTTTGAGTTGCCGACGCTGCCGCGCGGCGAGGTTGCCGGTGAGCACCGCCATCAACAGGAAGAACAGCGAGGTAAGCACGTCTTCTTCGCGCTGGATGGCGAAGGAGAAATTCGGCGGGATAAACAGGAAGTCATACGCCAGGAACGACATCGCCGCACAGGCCAGCGCCGGACCGATGCTGCTGCGCACCGCCACCAGCAGGACCGCAGCGAGGAACACCAGCGAGATGTTCGGCAGGTCCATGACCCGCGCCACCGCCGAAGCCAGCCCGGTAGCGAGCAAGGTCGCCAGCAGCGCCAGGGCGTAGTGACGCCAGACCCAGACGCGAGGCGCGACCGTCCGCGTCGGTTCCGGCTGGGCATCGCGGTCAAGGACGTTGATTTCCAGACCGTGGGCCTCGCGCAGCAAGCGGGTCGCCACGCCCGCGCCGAACAGGCGGCGGCGCAGGCGATCCCGCGACTGCCCCACCAGCACCAGGCTGGCGCGGCGCTCGATGGCATGCTGGATCAGCGTGCGCGCCACTTCCCCGGCGCGCAGCACCACCACTTCGCCGCCCAGGCGCTCTGCCAGTTGCTGCGCCGCTTGCAGGCGCTGGCGAGCGGTTTCGTCGCGCAGGCGGCCATTGTCGACATGCACCAGGCTCCACGGCAGATGACGGCGCTGGGCGACCCGGCTGGCATGGCGCACCAGACGCTCGGCCTGGGCGTCGCCATCCACCCCCACCAGCAAGCGCCCGCGCAGCGCCGGGGCGTCCTGGCCCAGGCGGCGATAACCATGGGCCAGGTCGGCATCGACCTGGGCCGCGGCGGTCTGCATCGCCAACTCGCGCAAGGCGGTGAGGTTGGTCTGGGTGAAGAAGGCATCGATCGCCGCCCTCGCCTGTTCCGGCACGTAGACCTTGCCGTCGCGCAGGCGCTCCAGCAGTTCTCGCGGTGGCAGGTCGATCAGCACCAGTTCGAAGGCTTCCTGCAGCACCCAGTCCGGCAGCGTTTCGCGCACCTGCACGCCGGTGATGCCGCGCACATGGTCGTTGAGACTTTCCAGGTGCTGGACGTTGACCGTGGTGTAAACGTCGATGCCCGCCGCCAGCAGTTCCTGCACATCCTGCCAGCGCTTGGTGTGGCGGCTGCCGGGGGCGTTGCTGTGGGCCAGTTCGTCCACCAGCACCAGCTCCGGCGCGGCCTTGAGCAGGCCGTCGAGGTCCATTTCCTCAAGGGTCACGCCGCGGTATTCCGAGCGCACCAGCGGCTGCTGCGGAATACCGCCGAGCAGCGCCTCCGTCTCGCTGCGCCCGTGGGTTTCCACCACCCCGGCGAGCACGCGCACGTTATGCCGCAGGCGCGCATGGGCGGCCTGCAGCATGGCGTAGGTCTTGCCCACCCCCGGGGCGGCGCCGAGAAACACCTTGAGCCGGCCGCGGCCTTCGCGCGGCAGTTCGGCAAGCAGCGCGTCGGCGCGCTGCGAATCACTGTGGGTCACGCTGTGTCCTTATTTCGAAAGCGGGGCGAGCCGGTCGAGGGCCGCGTTCAGCGCCAGCACGCTGACCACCGGCGGACCGATCAAGGGTTGCAGGGTGGCCTGCTCCACCAGCGCTTGCAACGTCTGTTGCGAGATCTGCCGCGCCGCCGCCACCCGCGGCAGTTGATAAGCCACCGCCGCCGGCGGCAGGTGCGGATCGAGGCCGCTGCCGGAGGTGGTCAGCAAGGCCAGCGGCACCGGCCCCTGGGCCTCGCGGTAAAGACCGCTGGCCGCCTCGTCGATCCGCGTGGCCAGGGCCGGGTTGCTCGGCGCGAGGTTGCTCGCGCCGCTGGCCACCGTAGCGTAGTCGGCGGCGGACGGCCGCGACTGGAACCACGCGTCGCCGCTGAACGGCTGGGCGATCAGCCAGGAGCCACGGACCTGGCCCTGTTCGTCGCGCATCAGGCTGCCATTGGCCTGCTCGGGAAAGGCCACCTGGGCGATGCCGGTGACCAGCAGTGGATAACCGACCCCGGTCAGCAGGGTCATCAGCAACAACAGGCTCAGGGCCGGACGAAGATGAGTCGTCATGGGTAATTCCTCGGTTCAGACCAGGTGCAGGGCGTTGAGCAGCAAATCGATCAGCTTGATGCCGGCGAACGGCACCAGCAGACCGCCCAGGCCATAGATCAGCAGGTTGCGCCGCAGCAGGTGAGCGGCGCTCGCGGCCTTGACCCGCACCCCGCGCAGGGCCAGCGGAATCAGCACGACGATAATCAGCGCGTTGAACACGATGGCCGAGACGATCGCGCTCTGCGGGCTCGCCAGGTGCATCAGGTTGAGCACGCCCAGTTGCGGGTAGATCGCGGCGAACAGCGCCGGCAGGATGGCGAAGTATTTGGCGACGTCGTTGGCGATGGAAAAGGTGGTCAGCGCGCCACGGGTGACCAGCAGTTCCTTGCCGACCTGAACCACATCCAGCAGCTTGGTCGGGTCGCTGTCGAGGTCGACCATGTTGGCCGCCTCGCGGGCCGCCTGGGTGCCGTCGTTCATCGCCATGCCGACATCGGCCTGGGCCAGCGCCGGGGCATCGTTGGCGCCGTCGCCGCACATTGCGACCAGGCGGCCGTCGTCCTGCTCCTGGCGAATGCGCGCCAGTTTCTTCTCCGGCGTGGCTTCGGCCAGCACGTCATCGACCCCGGCCTCGGCGGCGATGGCCGCGGCGGTCAGCGGGTTGTCGCCGGTGACCATGACGGTGCGGATGCCCAGCTTGCGCAGTTCGGCGAAACGTTCGCGGATGCCCGGCTTGACCACGTCCTTGAGGTGAATGACCCCGAGCAGGCGCTTGTCCACGCAGACCAGCAACGGCGTGCCGCCGCTCTGGGCGATCTTGTCCACTTCGCGGGCCAGCGGTGCCGGCATTTCCAGGCGTTGCAGGCCGACGAACGCGAGCAGCGAATCCACTGCGCCCTTGCGGTAGCGGCGCGGACCGAAATCGACGCCGGACAGCCGCGTCTCGGCGCTGAAGGGCACCGGCACCAGCTCCGCCATCGACGGCTCGGCGAAGTCATGCAACTGGCGCAGGTACTCGACGATGGACTTGCCTTCGGCGGTGTCGTCGGCCAGCGAGGCGAGCAAGGCGCCCTCGGCCAGCTCCCGCGCGGTGACGCCCGGCGCGGCGAACACGGCGCTGCAACGGCGGTTGCCGAAAGTGATGGTGCCGGTCTTGTCGAGCATCAGCACATGTACGTCGCCCGCCGCCTCCACCGCGCGGCCGGAGCGGGCGATGACGTTCAGGCGCACCAGGCGGTCCATGCCGGCGATGCCGATGGCCGAGAGCAGGCCGCCGATGGTGGTGGGGATCAGCGTCACCAGCAGCGCCACGAGGAACACCATGGGAATGCTGCCGCCGGCGAAATGGGCGAACGGCTGCAGGGTGACCACCACCACGAGGAAGATCAGGGTCAGGCCGATCAGCAGGATGTCCAGGGCGATTTCATTGGGCGTCTTCTGCCGCTTGGCGCCTTCGACCAGGGCGATCATGCGGTCGAGGGTCGATTCGCCGGGGTTGCTGGTGATCCGCACCAACAGCCAGTCGGACACCAGCCGGGTGCTGCCGGTGACCGCCGAACGATCGCCGCCGGACTCGCGGATCACCGGCGCGGATTCACCGGTAATCGCCGCTTCGTTGACGGCGGCGATGCCTTCGATCACCTCGCCGTCGCCGGGGATCATCTCGCCGGCTTCGACCCGCACCACGTCACCTTTGCGCAGGGCCGTGGCGGCCACCACTTCGTAGCCGCCGGCGCCGGTCCGGCGCCGGGCGCTGAGGCCCTCGTTGCCGGCCTTGAGGCTGTCGGCGCGGGCCTTGCCACGGCCCTCGGCGAGGGCTTCGGCGAAGTTGGCGAACAGCACGGTGAACCACAGCCACACCGCGATCTGCAGCGACACGCCAGTGGGCACGCCGCTGTCGGGCAACAGGCACAGCACCGTGGTGAAAATCGCGGTCAGCTCCACCACCAGCATCACCGGAGCACGCTTGAGCTGACGCGGATCCAGCTTGACGAAGGCCTGCAACAGCGCCGGGCGCCACAAGGCGGCGAACGAGGTCCGCGGGCTGCTGTTGGCTGCCGTGTTCACTTCGGGAATCGGCATGTTCATGGATTCACTCCTTGCAAGCCCAGGCTCAGGAATTCAGCGACCGGACCCAGGGCCAGGGCCGGCAGGAACGTCAGGCCACCGACCAACAGGATGGTGACCACCAGCAGGGTGACAAACAGCGGGCCGTGGGTCGGGAAGCTGTTCAGGCCCACCGGCGCGGTCTTCTTCAGCGCCAGGCTGCCGGCCAGGGCAAGCACCGGGAGGATGTAGCCGAAGCGCCCGATCAACATGCCCAGGCCGATCATCAGGTTGTGGAAGGTGGTGTTGGCGCCCAGCCCGGCGAAGGCCGAACCGTTGTTGGCGCTGGCCGAGGTGTAGGCGTAGAGCAACTGGCTGAAACCGTGAGGTCCGGGGTTGCTGACGCTCGCCGCCGGGCCGGGCAACGCCGTGGCGAGGGCGCCGAGGACCAGCACGCCGACCGGCATCACCAGCAAGGTCGCGACCAACAGTTGCACCTCGCGGGCCTGGAGTTTCTTGCCGAGGTATTCCGGGGTGCGGCCGATCATCAGGCCGGCGAGGAACACCGCGATCAGCACGTTCAGCAACATGCCGTAGAGCCCGGCGCCGACGCCGCCGAAGATCACTTCGCCGACCATCATGTTGACCAGCGCGACCATCCCGGTCAGCGGGTTGAGGCTGTCGTGCATGGCGTTGACCGAGCCGTTGGAGGCGGCGGTGGTGGTTACGGTCCAGAGCACGCTGCCGGTGGTGCCGAAGCGGCTTTCCTTGCCTTCGAGCGGCGCGCTTTGCTCGACCTGCGGGTTGCTCAGGGTCGGGTTGGCCTGGTACTCCGACCACAGCGCCGTGGCGCCGCCGATCAGGAACAGCGCGAGCATGCCGGCGATGATCGCGCGGCTCTGGCGCAGGTCCTTGACGTAATGGCCGAAGGTGAACACCAGGGCCACCGGAATAAGGATGATCGACGCGACTTCGAACAGGTTGCTCCAGGCCGTGGGGTTCTCGAACGGGTGCGCCGAGTTGACGCCGAAGAAGCCGCCACCGTTGGTGCCCAGTTGCTTGATCGCGATCTGGCTGGCGGCCGGGCCGAGCGGAATGAGCTGATCGGCGCCTTGCAGGGTGACCGCGTGAACGTAGTCACTGAAGGTCTGCGGCACGCCCTGCCAGACCAGCAGCAACGCCAGCACCAGGCACAGCGGCAACAGGCCGTAGAGGGTGGCGCGGGTCATGTCGACCCAGAAATTGCCGAGGGTGCCGACAGAGCGGCGGGCGATGCCGCGGCACAGGGCGACCAGCACGGCCAGGCCGGTGGCGGCACTGACGAAGTTCTGCACGGTCAGGCCGATCATCTGGCTCAGGTAGCTGACCGAGGCTTCGCCGCTATAGGACTGCCAGTTGGTGTTGGTCATGAAACTGACCGCAGTGTTGAACGCCAGCGACCATTCCTGGCCCGGCAGGTGCTGCGGGTTCAGCGGCAGGAACGCCTGCAGGCGCAGCACCGTGAACAACAGCAGGAAGCCGGCAAGGTTGAACGCCAGCAGCGCCAGGGCGTACTGCTTCCAGTTCTGCTCCTGTTCGGCCTTGACCCCGGCGATACGGTAGCAACCGCGCTCGACCGGTCCCAGCACGGGCGTCATCCAGGTGCGCTGGCCTTCCATCACCTTGTAATAGAAGCGCCCGAGCCAGGGTGCCGGCAACAGCACCAGGGCGAAGAACGCCAGCAGCAATGCGTAATCGTAACTGTGCATGGCCGCTCCCTAGCCGCGATCGGCGCGCAGCAACGCGGCCATCAGGTACACAAACAACGCCACTGCCAGCAGCAGTGACACCCCGTCCAGAATGCTCATGAGAAATCTCCGTCCAACGGCACCTGCCGCGTAGGGAAATTCTCTGGTCGAGGGGAGTAAAGGGACGAGACCGAGGATGCGTGTTGCGCATAAAGAAAGCGTAAAACCAGCGCCCACCGGCGATTTTGATGCGCTCGGCACAATCAGACCTGCACACATATGCATAGAGTGAATCGATATCGGTTATAAGCTAATTCGATATGAATATATTTGGGTATAAAAAAAGTGGTTATGCTGCGCGCGCCCTTCGATTCAAGAGCGTGTCAGGTAACGTATGGATGTCGGTTCTTTTGGCTTCACCATTGCTGGTCTGGTAGTCGGTTTCATTGTCGGTATGACCGGTGTCGGCGGCGGCTCGCTGATGACCCCGATCCTGCTCTGGTTCGGCATCAACCCGGCCACCGCGGTCGGCACCGACCTGCTCTACGCGGCCATCACCAAGGCCAGCGGCGTCTGGGTCCACAGCAAACAGAAAAACATCGACTGGGCGATCACCGGTTGGCTGGCCCTCGGCAGCGTGCCGGCGGCGGCGGCGACCTTGTGGTTCCTCAGCACCCTGCACACCGACACTGCGGCGCTGAACGCCATCATCAAGCAGGGCCTGGCGGTGGTGCTGATCCTCACGGCGCTGGCGATCCTGTTCAAATCCCGTCTTCAAGCCTTTGCCAGCAAACATGCCGGTGACCGTTACCACCTGAGCGGGCGCAGCCTGAATGTGCTGACCGTGATCACAGGCGTGGTCCTCGGCGTGATGGTCTCGCTGACCTCCATCGGTGCCGGCGCGCTGGGCACCGTGGCGTTGTTCCTGCTTTACCCGTACCTGGTGACCCGCCGCCTGGTCGGCACCGAAATCGCCCACGCCGTGCCGCTGACCCTGGTCGCCGGCCTGGGCCATGCCAGCATGGGCAACATGGACTGGTCGCTGCTGGGTTACCTGTTGCTGGGCTCGTTGCCGGGGATCTACATCGGCAGCCACCTGACCGGGCGGATCTCGGACAACGTGCTGCGCCCTTGCCTGGCGATGATGCTGTTGTTGATCGGGTACAAGCTGGCGTTTTGAGATGCCGGAGAGGTGAATGAAAGAGGGCCGCTATTGCGGCCCTTTTGCATTTTTGGGGTTTGGATGCAGGTGGGGGGAGCTGGCTTGGCAGTTCCAAGCCGGTGTTGTCGGATGACAACAGGAGGGGCTTTACTGCGAAGTAGGACAGCTCTTCACGGCTGCCTCGAATGCCGTTTTGAACTCGGAAACGATACCGGCTTATGGATATCCCCATGGGGTGGCCAGTTGTAGCGTGATGAGGTAACGCTCCTCTGTTGGGCGACTATCATCTCTGAAGCGTCCAACTACCAGCATCACTTCATATTTGTTACTCGCTCGCCAGTAAGCACTACCGCCTCGGTTGACGTCTCGCAATCGGGCACGCCACTCAGGCGTGTCGGCGAACGGAGGGTCTTTTTCTGTCCCGATGGAAATCCAACCAGCCTTGCGCCATTGCGCCTGCAAATCCAGCACGACCCTTAGGGTGTCGTCGAGCACTAGCGGCTCAATTTGAGGGGACATGCGGATGCCGTCGACCAGCTCATCAGTGAAACCTATCGTGAAGAAGCGGGCCAGAGGGGTTACAAATCCATATTGAGGGTCTATGAGTCGCAGTCGGGCATCAGTCTTTGGCACCATGAACCAGTGATGCCCAGGAATGGCGGGGTCGATCGCTGCGCTGGAGCGCTGACGCATGTCTTCCCAAGGTTCGCCAGGCGTCAATGCGATTTCGGGTTCATCTGCAAAAAGACGCACGCCCCCAAAGACCAGAAGTGCGGCAACGAATAGACCAAGCCCGCCACGTTGCCAACCTATCGGCCCGAGCCGGTTCATCGGACACCCAGGCCTTTGGCGATATCGTCAATGGCCTGTTCGATTCGATGCCGCTCAGTGCTGTGCAACAATCCTTCAAACTCCGCAGCTGCTTTAAGCACGAAAGTCATGCGTTGGTTGATATCGGCTAGGTTAGCGATGGGGTTGTTGCTGAACTCAATGGTGCGGCCATCGTTGAGGGAGCGGCATTGGCTTGCGAGCGTCAACTCAATCGCTTGAGCTACGCCGGACGGTATGCCCGTGACGTAGGAAAGATGGTTGCCTCGTAACAGGCTTACCAGTTTGGGGTCGGTATACATCGTGGGCTGAAGGATATTTCGTTGCTCATGGTCAGCTAGATACTCAACGCTTTTAGCGATATTGCCAGCATCAATAGCTTCGAAGGCTTGCAGGATTTCCCTATAGTCAGTACCGAACCTTAATTTATCTTGCTCGATGGGCCATAGCACTGGAGATTGGGCATTTCCATAAATATTCTTGCGCAAGCGTAAGCACGTTTTAAGCGACTGAAATCCCTTATCTTTATAAAACGCATGCAACGGAAACACATCCAAAAACAGCGTTGTATTACCCATCGCCATCATTTCGTACACATGCTGATAAAGCTGTTGCACGCTGGACAACGGCTCACCTTCACTCCGTATATCAACGCTTGGCACCGGATTATTACGGTTAGCCTTTTCATACTCCTTTTGTCTTTTCTCGTACTCCAGAAACTTGGCCCGTCTTTCGCGTTCTTCGGTGCTGAACAGTCCCCACACACCTGCTCTGGCACTTGTCCTCAAATGCTCCGCAGCCTCATATTCCGCCTGAATTTTCTCGATGGATTCAGATGCATGCAACAAGCCGCAGCCCACTTGTTTGGATGCAAACGCGGCGAGGCCAGCCCATTGAAAACGGTGATCGGATTGCCATAGCTGGGCGTAGGCAGCGTTGATCATCTGGTTACGCACCTTGGGATCGGCTATCAACTTTCCGCTAGGTGCAATGAAGTCTTCGGCTTGTTTCTGGTAAAAACGCCAGTTTTTCTCGCAGGCGGACTCGATTGTTTCCGTGAGCCCGGAGGAGGCGATAGGGGCCGAGGCGAAGTTTTGGTGGATAGAGAAGGATTGTTGCCCCCAGGCTGGATTGGCCGGGCTGCTTGAAGCCGTGGTCGAGGGCTGATTGTGCCTCGGCGCCATGACGCTGTTGGTGGACTCGTAAGAGAAGCCGAAGTCCGAGGGAATCAACCCGGCGTAACAGGGACAGCCACTGAAGCTGTCCAGGCTTCCAGCGACCAGTACGCCTTCGTTGATAAATGACGGAACGCCGCCCTGGATCTGATAGGTCTTCCCGGTCACGCCGCACGTCACCGAGTCACCCTGGCGGGCCGAAGGCAAGCCCTCGATGATGAATTCGCTGTCGCCGGTTAGAACCTGACCGCCACAGGTGGTCTTGTCGCCAATGCGAATGAGGTGGCCCAGCACCATGAATCTGCGTCCTTGTAGGTTCGCTCAAGAGCTCCCGGGAAAGGGTTCACCGGGCAAAGGGCAGATACTTGCTGGGCGGAGGCTGGCAGTCAGCAGGGCGATTCTTAGTGATATGTAGGATGTTTCTGAGGCAGCAATCGCTGACGGCCCTGGACCCATGGACCGTCAGTGATCTCGCTTATAAATACTTCAACCAGGCAATATCCCGCCGCCGTGCCTTCAACCGCGCAAACCAGCGCACCGGCCAATACAGCGCCAACGCCAGCAGCGCCGCCGCGATCCACACTGCCAGCACCGAATCAAAGCCGAAATACTGCCCATGATTGGTACCCCAGATCGCCACGCTGGCGAGGTACAGCAGCTTCAACACATACAAGTGCAGCAAGTAGAAGAACATCGGCGCCGCGCCGAACACCGCCAGCCAGCGCACCGCGCGTCCGTCGTTGCGGCGTTCGAACAGCACCAGCAACAGCAGGCCGATCCCCAGCGTCAGGGCGAGGAACAACAACGACGGCGGGTATTTGGTGATGTTGAAGAAGCTCATCAGCGTCTGCACCGCCGTGTCGCCGCTGAACCAGGGCTTTTCGCCATAGCCGTTGAGCAAGCGCAACACCAGGAACAGGCCCAAGGCCCCGATGGCAGTCCCCAGCAATAGCTGACGACGCTGCCCCGCCTCAGTGCCCCGCGCAAACCACGGGCCGATGGCATAGCCCAACGAGATCACGCCAATCCACGGCAACAGCGGATATGACGTGCGCAACCGCAGGCCCTCGGACACCTCGATCCAGCCACGGTCATGCAGCACCGCCCACGGCACATGGGCCCAGTGCCCGACCGCGAAATGCAGTCCGTCGAGCAGGTTGTGCCCGGCCACCAGCAACACGCCAAGGGCGATCAGCACACCGCGCGGCAGCCACAGCAACGCGCTCAGTGCCAGCATGCTCAGGCCGATGGCCCAGATGACCTGCAGGTAGACCACGCTCGGCGGCAACTGGAAGGTCCAAGCGAAGTTGACCAGGGTGAATTCCAGCACCACCAGAAACAACCCGCGCTTGAACAGGAAGGCCGAGACGGCGGCCTTGCCCTGGTATTTCTCGCCATAGAGAAACGCCGACAAGCCGGTCAGCAGGATGAACACCGGCGCGCACAGGTGCGCCAGGGTGCGGCTGAGGAACAAGGCCGGGTCGATCTGGGTCACATCCATCGGGTCGGCGACCTGCAGGTGCAGGTAGAAGGTTTCCCGGACGTGGTCCAGCAACATGAAGAGGATCACCAGCCCGCGCAGGGCATCGATCGAATGGAGACGCGTTGAAGGTAGGGGGGACATGCGACAGGATTTCTCATTAATGCAATGTAATAGTATTACACATGATGGCACGTAGCCGCGCACCCTGTCACTTTGCCGATTGGCCGATCCCCGCTACATTGGCCGGCCTTGCGCCCACCACCCAACCCGCCGAGCCCACGCCATGCTGATCGCCGTCTCGATTTTCGTCCTCACCCTGGTGCTGGTGATCTGGCAACCGCGGGGCTTGAGCATCGGCTGGAGCGCCAGCGGTGGCGCGGTCCTGGCACTGCTCGCCGGGGTCGTGCATCCGGGCGATATCCCGGCGGTCTGGGCCATCGTCTGGAACGCTACCGCGACCTTTATCGCGCTGATCATCATCAGTCTGCTGCTGGATGAAGCCGGCTTCTTCGAATGGGCCGCACTGCACATGGCGCGCTGGAGCAAGGGCCGCGGCGCACGCCTGTTCACCCTGATGGTGCTGCTCGGCGCGGCGGTGTCGGCGCTGTTCGCCAATGACGGCGCGGCGCTGATCCTTACCCCGATCGTGGTGGCGATGCTCCAGGCCCTGCGCTTTTCGCCGGCGGCGACCCTGGCCTTCGTCATGGCCGCAGGTTTTATCGCCGACACCGCGAGCCTGCCGCTGGTGGTGTCGAACCTGGTGAATATCGTCTCGGCGGACTTCTTCGGCATCGGCTTCGGCGAATACGCGTCAGTGATGTGGCCGGTGAACCTGGCGAGCATCGCCGCCACCCTGGGCATGCTCTGGTGGTTCTTCCGCAAGGACATCCCGCGCCAGTTCGAGCCGACCCTGAAAGCCCCGCGCGACGCCATCCGCGACGTGCACACCTTCTACGCCGGCTGGGGGGTGCTGGTATTCCTGCTGCTGGCGCTGTTTGCCCTGGAGCCACTGGGAATTCCGGTCAGCCTGGTGTCGGGCGTGTGCGCGCTGGCCCTGCTGCTGGTGGCCGGGCGCGGCAAGGTGATTTCCACGCGCAAGGTCATGCGTCACGCGCCCTGGCATATCGTGGTGTTCTCGCTGGGGATGTACCTGGTGGTCTACGGCCTGCGCAACGCCGGGCTGACCGAGCACATCAGCGGCCTGCTCGACCTGCTCGCCAGCCACGGCCTGTGGGCCGCGACTCTCGGCACCGGACTGCTCGCGGCGCTGTTGTCGTCGGTGATGAACAAC
This sequence comes from Pseudomonas sp. 5P_5.1_Bac1, assembly GCF_025466015.1. Classification (NCBI taxonomy): domain Bacteria; kingdom Pseudomonadati; phylum Pseudomonadota; class Gammaproteobacteria; order Pseudomonadales; family Pseudomonadaceae; genus Pseudomonas; species Pseudomonas sp. 5P_5.1_Bac1. Next base: position 33,594 of record NZ_JANLNX010000115.1, read on the forward strand.
CTGCCCAGCATGCTGGTCGGCGCCCTGTCGATCCACGGCGCCGAGGCCAGCGGGGTGATCCGCGAGGCGATGATCTACGCCAACGTGATCGGCTGCGACCTCGGCCCGAAGATCACCCCGATCGGCAGCCTCGCCACCCTGCTCTGGCTGCATGTGCTGGCGCGACGGGATATCCGCATCACCTGGGGTTACTACTTCAAGGTCGGCAGCCTGCTGACCGTTCCGGTGTTGCTGGTCACGCTGGCCGCGCTGGCGCTGCGCCTGAGCGTGCCGGGTTGAGAGAAAGACTCAACCAGGCCAGCACCGCCAGCCACACCACCGCCGTGCCGTAGTTGAGCCGCTGGTACAAGCCGAAACCGTGACCGCTCTCCAGCGCCTGGCCCATCAGGCCGACAGTGATCAGCGCCAGCGCCGTGCACAGCGCCGAAAATCCTGAGAACACAGGCGAACCCAACAGGCGCTTGCCGAGAAAGATCCACAGCGCAGCGGCCAGCGTCAGCGACAGGAACATCACCAGCCCGGACAGGTTATGCACCTGCTGCGAGAACGACGGCTGCGCCGGGGCGCACCCTTGGTCGCAGGCAAACAGCCCGGCACCGATGCTGCCCAGGCCATGAACCAGCACCAGCACCGCACTGACCCGCGCCAGCCGCGAGCCGGCGAAGCGCCGCCACAGCCCAAGCGCCACCGCCACGAACAGCACGCCCAGCGGAAAATTGTTCACCCAGGCGGAAAAGCCGTGGGTCGCCGCGCCCTGCTCGCCGAGACGGCTCATGGCGAAGTCCGCATGGCTGTAGCCGGGATACTGGCTGGCAGTCAGCAGCACGCCGAACAACAGCCAGACGGGAATCAGCACGCCTGCCCGGAGCAATAGACGGTCGGTGGTGGTCATGTCCTGCGATCTCCCTTGTTATCAGGCCTCGCATGCTAGGGACCGGGGCAAGCAAGTGTTACCGAATTTTTTGCAAGGCAGCTTGCCCTTGGGTCATCCTGTCGCCCCGATGCGCCAAGGATGGATATTCGTGACCCGCCGCCTGCCCAGCACCACCGCCCTGCTCGCCCTCGAAGCCGCCGCCCGGCACCAGAGCTTCGCCCGCGCCGCGCAGGAGCTGTCCGTGACCGAAGGCGCCATCAGCCGGCAGATTGCCAAGCTGGAAAGCCAGTTGAACGTCCGCCTGTTCCTGCGCATCGGCAACCGCGTCGAGCTGTCCGAACCCGGCGCCCGCTATGCCGCCGACATGCGCGAAGCCCTCGACCTGATCGAACGCAAGACCCGCCAACTGCTCACCAGCGCCCGCAGCGACGCGACCCTGGAAATCGGCGTGATTCCCACGCTCGCCAGCCGCTGGCTGATTCCACGGATGGCGCGTTTCCAGCAGCGCCACCCGCATATCCAGGTCAACCTGCGCGAGCGCACCGAGCCGTTCGCCTTTACCGACAGCGCGCTGCATGCGGCGATCAACTTCGAGCACCCGGCCTGGGCGGCGATGCAGGTGCAACCACTGTTCGAAGAACCGCTGCTCGCGGTCTGCCACCCCGACCTCGCCGCGCGCCCACCCGCCGAGCAGCCGCTGCTGCACAAGCATGACCACGGCAACCTCTGGAACGAATACGCCCGGCACGCCGGCATCGACCTGCCCGATGCTGGCAGCGGCCCGCGTTTCGACCGGTTTTCCTTACTGATCGACGCTGCCAAGGCCGGCATCGGCATGGCCCTGGTGCCGCGCTTTTACGTCGAAGACGAATTGCAACAGGGGCGCCTGCACGCGCCCTGGCCGGAGGTTTCGGCGCTGACCGAGCGCTATGTGCTGGTCACCCGCCCCGGCGACCAACCGCCCGCGCTGGAACTGTTCAAACACTGGCTGCTGGAAGAAAGCAGCAGCCAGGCCCGATGTGTCTCAAAGGAGTGAAGATGAACCTTGCCCTGTCGGTTTACGCCCTGTGTGTCGTGGTCCTGTTCCTGAAAATGCTCGGTATCTCTTGCTACCAAGGCTTTCACCGCATCAGCCGGTTGACCTTCGCCAATCCCGAGGACGCCCGCTTCGTGGGGCGTGCCGCCAGCCCGCAGGAGTTGCCCGAGGTCATCCGGGCGACGAAAGCCTGGGGCAACGACCTGGAAAACATCCCGCTGTTCTTCGTCCTCGGCGGCTTGTGCGTAGTACTCAAGACCAGCGTCAGCGCCAGCATCCTGTTGTTCTGCGTGTTTACCGTGGCACGGGTGGCGCACACCCTGGCCTATCTGAACCAGTGGCAGCCGTGGCGGACGATATTCTTCGCGGTGGCCCTGGTTTGTCTGCTGGGCATGGCCGGGATGATCGTGGCCAGTGCCAGCGGTGCGCTGCTGGACTGACCGACAGCCCTGAAAGCCCCGCCACACCGGCCCTTCCCGCTGATCACCTTCCTTGGTGCTATCCCCTTCCGGTGATGTACAAAATCAAGGCAAATCGCCATGATGCCGCATCAGTAAAAAAGCACCCGCAGGTGCGCTGGAGGATTCGATGGTCAGGGACCCCGCAAGGTCAGCTCTTTATCTGGCGTTTGCTCTTTCCCTGACGGGAATCAGCGGCTGTGCCTCGGACGGTGGCGCGGGTGAGTTGGCCGGCATGGCGCTGCTGCTCGCGCCGATGGGCGGCGACGCTAGCAGCCTGATGACCGCCGCCGCCGTGGTCGGCGGGGCCTCCATCCTGGCAGCGTCGGGCGACGATGGCACCACGCCCGCCACCGCCGCGGCGCCAGCCCAGGCCTACAAGCCCGACCTGCAGAAGCTGGTGGACCGCGAATCCCCCGAACGCTACCGCTCGCGTAGCTGCGAATACATCGAAATGTCGCTCCAGGAAGCCTCGGCGTACCTCGCCGCCACTCAGGAGCCGGTGCTGGTCAAGGCCGGCGAAGCGCGCAAGGCGGCGGCGAGCCAGGTCTGGTACGAAAAGGGCTGCACCCAGGCCAACCTGCCGCGCGGGCTGCTCGGCATGAAAGTGGAAGCCGTCGATCCAGTGAGTGCCGCGCGCAGTTCGGCGCCCACCGTCGGCGTTCTGGTCGACGCGGTGGAACCCGGCTCCGGCGCGGCCCGGGCGGGCATGCTGAAGGGCGACATCATCGTCGCCGTAAATGATCAGCCGGTAGCCGACTTCGCCGAGTTCCGGGTCATCGGCGCCAAGGCGCCACTGGGCTCGACGCTGAACGTCAAATACTGGCGCGCCTACACATTCCATACCTCACCGGTTCAGGTCTCCACCACCGGCACCGCGCCACCGCCATTGCCGCTGGCGGCACGCACCGCCACCACGGCGACCGCCGTCGCCGGCACCAGCACCGGCAGTGCCAGCCCCGCCTCGTTGCAAGGCATGAGCCTGGGCGCGGTGACGCCGTCCTACGCCAAGGCGGTCGGCCTGACCACGGCGCATGGCGCCTGGGTCACCGACACGGTCAAGGGCGGTGCCGCCGACAAGGCGGGGATCAAGCCGCTGGACGTGATCGTCGAAGTGGGCGGCCAGGAAGTCGCGTCGGCCCAGGATGTCGCGGAGATCTCCTCGCGCATGCGGGTCGGCTACAAGACCACGGTCAGTGTCTGGCGCGACCAGAGCAAACGCGACGTGCAAATGGTGCTGCGCAATGAGTAAGCACGCCCTGATGACCCTGCGTTTCACCGCACTGGCGACGCTCTGCGCCGCCACCGCCGGTTGTTTCCATGTCGCCAGCGCGGTGATGACACCGCTGATGGAAGCCTCGCTCACGCCGGAAGGCGTCGGCATCAGCACCTCCACCTGGCGCGGCCGCAGTTGCAGCGACCTGGACGGCAACCGCGCCAGCATGGTCGAGTTGCAACAGCGCTACGCCGCCGCCGGTGACTCGACCACCGCCAAGACCACGGGCTGGCAGGTCAATGCGATCGACCAGGTGCGCAGCGAACAGGGCTGTCTCGGCGGCACGCCCAGCGTGGCGAGCACGGGACAGGTCACCGCCTATGGCTACTGCTTCGCCAGCACCGATAAGGCTAACTACCTGACGCCGTCATTCACCTACCAGGATTTCTATGCCGATGGCGGCGCGGCGGAAACCGCGGCCTTCAACGCCATGCTCCGGGCGAACTACGGCATGACCCAGGACTGGGGCGGCTGCCTGATGGAAGACAGCCCGGCCAAGGTCGCCGCTGCAATCGAGAAAAAAGCCAGCCTCACCACGATGATCGTTGACTGGGAAACCGTGCGGCTGTCCTGGATCCCGCCGGTCATCCAGAAGGCCCCAAAAGCCGCGGCCACTGCAGCGGCGGCGCCCTCCTCCACGACAAGCACAACCGCGAGCACCGCCAGCGCCGAGGTCCAGGCGCTGGGACTGAACCTGGAAAGCCCGAGCGCGGAACTGATCGGCGCCCTGGGCCTGAAAAGCAGCGCCGGCGCCTGGGTGGTCAGCGTCACGCCGGGCAGCCCCGCGGCCAAGGCCGGGCTCAAGCCGATGGACGTGATCCTTGACGTGTCCGGCCAGGAAGTACGCGGCCCGGGCGATGTCCAGGCCATCGCCAGCCGCCTGCGCGGCGGCTATCGCGCACCGCTGGGGATCTGGCGCAACCGCGCCGCGCAGAACCTCAGCCTTGAAATCCCGGCCAGCCTGGCGTCCTCGACAACGGCAGTCGCAGCCCAGGCGCCAACGCTACAGGCCGCCGCGACGCCCGTGGTCGCCGCCCCGCCGCCACCGCCGCAAAGCAACACCTTCTGCCACGCCTATCTCTACGTGGTGAAAAAGCCGGGCGGCGTGCAATCGGAGATTTTCCAGAGCGCGAGCCCGGAGCTGACCGGCGCGGGGATGATCCCCACGCTGTCGGCCTTCGTGAGCAAAGTCCGCCAGTTGTACCCGAACGACTGGCGCCCCTTCACCTTCGCCGACACCCAGTGCAGCCCCACCGGCTATTGCTACGGCAGCGGCGAGAACCCGTTGTTCGGCGGCCGGCAAATGGCCGGGCAGTTCTGCTTCGCCACCCGCGAGGAAGCGCAGAAGCACTATGACGAATTCAACTCGGTGAAACCGGTGTATGAAACGGTGCAGTTGAAGCCGTAGAGGGCCAGGAATGGGTGAGCAGGTCAGAACCGCGCGACCGGACGACGCCGAGGCCATCAGCCAGGTCATTCTGTCCGCGCTGCGTGAAAGCAATGCACGGGATTATCCGCCGGCGGTCATCGAACAGGTCGCGGCCAACTTCAGCCCGCGCGCCGTCGCGGTATTGCTGGAGCAGCGCACGGTGCTGGTCGCGGAGCTTGGCGGGCAGGTAGTCGCCACCGCCAGCCTCGATGGCGAGGTGGTGCGTAGCGTATTTGTCGCCCCGACGCATCAGGGCCGGGGCGTCGGCCAACAGTTGATGGCCGCCATCGAAACCCTCGCCAGGTCGCGGGGTGTCGCGTTGCTGAGCGTGCCGTCGTCGGTCACTGCCGAGCCCTTCTACGCCCGCCTCGGTTTCACCGCAGTCCGCGAGGTGCTCCACGACGAGGAACGCACCATCGTCATGCAGCGGGTGCTGTAGGAAAAATCCGCTTGCCAGGCAGGCGAACACACCGTTACTGTCCTTGCCCATGAACCTTTTCCGCAGCACCTCGACCACCCTGACCACTACCGCCACCGGCGGGCCGTGCGGGTGTTCGTGAGCGTCTGATGCCACACCCGAAAGGCCCCGCCAGCGATGGACGGGGCCTTTTTCGTTGTCCCGTGTCGCTGGCTCATCACAAGGAGCGACACCCATGCATGCACTCTTGATTCTCGATCTGCAGGTCGGCCTGTTCCACGGCCCGGAGCAGCCATGGCGCGGCGACGCGCTGCTGGCCGCAGTGAACAGCCTGCTGGCCAAGGCCCACGCCGCCGGTGCGCCGATCTTCCTCGCCCGCCATGTCGGCCCGCCCGGCTCGCCGCTGGCGCCGGACAGCGCGCTGACCCAACTGATTCCGGAACTGGACCTGAACGGCAGCGAGACGGTATTCGAGAAACAGCGCCCCAGTGCCTTTGCCGGCACCGGGTTGCTGGAGAAACTCAAGGACGCCGGCGCCAGCGGGCTGGTGATCGCCGGGATGAAGACTCAGTACTGCGTCGACAGCAGTTGCCGCGTGGCGCGGGATCTGGGGTTCGACGCGGTACTGATCGAGGACGGCCACACCTGCTCCGACACGCCGCAACTGAGCGCGGAGGCGATCGTTGCTCATCACAACGCGACGCTGGCGGGGCCGTTCTGTCGCGTGGTGAAGGCGGCTGACTGGCAGTTTTGAGGAAGGAGCAACTCGCACTTCGCGAGCAAGCTCGCTCCTACAAGGGCCTCGGGTTAGAGACTCTGTTCCAGCGCCAGCAGATCCGACAGCGGCTGGGCCCGGCGAATCAGCCGCGCCTCGCCGTTGTCCAGCAGCACTTCGGCCAGCAGTGGCCGGCTGTTGTAGTTGGACGACATCGACGCGCCATAGGCGCCGGTGTCGTGCATCACCAGCAGATCGCCCACCTGGGGTTGCGGCAACAGACGCGGGACCAGGCCCTGATCGTCCTGGGTGAAGACGTCGCCGGACTCGCACAGCGGACCGCCCACCACGCATTCCACCAACGGCCGCTCGACCGCCTGGCCCTGGGCATCCAGCACGCTCATGTGGTGATAGGCGCCGTACATGGCCGGGCGCATCAGGTCGTTGAAGCCGGCGTCCACCAGCACGAACTGGCGGCTGCCCGCGCGTTTTACCGCCCGCACCTCGGTCACCAGACGGCCCGATTCGGCAACGAGGAAACGCCCCGGCTCGATTTCCATGCGCACCGGATGCGCGAGGAAGGCTTCGATTTCTTCCTTGGCTTTCTGCCAGGTGCTGGCATAACGCTCGACATCCACCGCCACATCGCCTTCGCGGTACGGCGTGGACAGGCCACCGCCAATCGAGAACGCCTCGATATCGTGGTCCAGGGCCTTGATGACCTCGACCATCGCCCCGCCGACCTGGGCCAGGTGGCCGTAATCGACGCCCGAACCGATGTGCATGTGCAGGCCCACCAGGTGCAGGCCCTTGGCACGGATCACCGCGAGTGCGTCGCCGATTTCGTCGTGCCAAATGCCGTGCTTGCTGTTCTCGCCGCCGGTGTTGGTCTTGCGGCTGTGGCCGTAACCGAAGCCGGGGTTGATGCGCAGCCAGACGCGGTGGCCCGGCGACTGCTCGCCCAGTTGACGCAGCATGTCGATGGAGCCGCAGTTGACTTCAACCTTGAGCTCCACCACCCGGCGCAGGGTCGGTTTGTCCAGCAGGTCACAGGTCAGGACCACCCCGGCCGGATCGCCCTCCGGGCTGTAGCCCGCCAGCAGCGCCCGCTCCAGTTCACCAACGGACACCGCGTCGACGCGCACGCCGTGCTCGCGCATCAGCCGCAGGATGTGCAGGTTGGAGCTGGCTTTCTGGGCGAAACGGACCACGTCGAAGCAGCGCAGTTGCTCGATGCGGTCACGGATGATGGCGGCGTCATAGGTCCAGAACGGCGTGGGGAACTGCTGCGCGGCGGCAACCAGGGTCTGCTGGGCGAAAGGAAGGGTCATGACGCGGGAATCCTGCGGGCGATGAGAATGACGCCATCATGCCCAACGCCTTCCATTCAGAAAAATATCTATTCTTTGTCAGTCGATTCAGTTTTGATATGACCACTTTTCCAGAGCAGGCCATCGCCGTGAGCATCTCCGTCCGCCACATCGAAGTGTTCCGCGCCATCATGCTGGCCGGCAGCGTCACCGGCGCGGCGCGCTTGCTGTTCACCTCGCAGCCGACTTTGAGCCGGGAACTGGCGCGCCTGGAAAGCCTCAGCGGATTGAAGCTGTTCGACCGCCAGGGCGGTCGCCTGTTGCCGACGGCACAGGCGTTGATGCTGCTGGAGGAAGTCGAGCGCTCCTACGTCGGGCTGGAGCGGATCAACAGCCTGGCGCAGTCGATCCGCCGCTTCGAGCACGGCCAGTTGCACCTGACCTGCCTGCCGCTGTTCTCGCAGACCCTGCTGCCGCGGGTGTGCAAACAGTTCCAGCGCCAGCAGTCGGGCATCAGCCTGTGCATCAGCGCCCAGGAATCACCGCTGCTGGACGAATCCCTCAGCGCCCAGCGCCATGACCTCGGCCTGACCGAGGGCGAGCAGGTGCCGCGCGGCACCCGCGGCGAGTCGCTGTTCAGCGCCGACATGCTCTGCGTGCTGCCCGACGGCCATCCGCTGGCGGCGCGGGAGCAACTGGCGATGAGCGATTTTCACGGGGTCGATTTCATCAACCTCGCCGGGCGCGACATCTACCGCCAGCGCCTCGACGAGCACTTTCGCACTGCCGTGGTGGAGCGCCATACGGTGATCGAAACCACCAACGCCGCATCGGTCTGCGCCATGGTCCGCGAGGGCCTTGGCGTGGCGATCATCAACCCGCTGAGCGCCTTGCAGGAAGCTGGCCGGGGCCTGGCGGTGCGACGCCTGACAGTGTCGATCCCTTACCGGGTGATGCTGATCCGCCCGGAATTCCGACCGTCATCGGTGTTCGTCGAAGCCTTTTGCCAAGCCCTGCACAACGAGGCGGCGAGCCTGATGGAGCGTCTGGCGCGGCTCGACTGACTGCACGAGGCGCTCCGACTAGCGACTAATCCATTCAGCTACACCCGATCAGCCTCGAATCAGCCTTAAAACCATGAACACGTATAGTACAAATACCATATAAAACAGGTAACACTTCCATATCTGCACCGGAATGATATATAAAGCCCCCGGAGCCATCTGCGCCGCTTCCCGTCGACACGGAAACGGCAAACATAAAGAGCTAACAATCAGCCACCGGGTGCCACACATGTCGAAACTTGCCCAGGGCCTCGCCCCTGCCGCCCTCAGTACGTCCGCGCGACCGTCCGTTATTCGCGACCGCCGTCACCTCTCACACCGAACACCCGTCCACGACGATCCCCATCGCCGCGAATAACCGCGCGCGCTGACGCGCCAGCACTTCTCACGTTTCCCTCCGGTGACGGGCCACGCCCGCCGCCCCGGTGTCGCGCACCCTGAAATCCGTGCGTGGCGTGCAAGACCATAAGAAAGCCAAGGAGCCCCACCCATGAGCAATGCTGAACTGTCCCATAGCCAGCGATGTGCGCGGATCCGCGCCAATCCGAAATTCCAGCACCTGGTGCGCAGCCGTTCGCGGCTGTCCTGGTCACTCAGCGCCGCAGTGCTGACCGCCTATTACCTGTTCATGCTGGTGGTCGCCTTCCAGCCGCAATGGCTGCACACCCCACTGGCCGAAGGCCGCCAACTGACCCTCGGGATTCCCGTGGCGGCGTCGCTGATCGTGCTGTCCTGGCTGCTCACCGGCTGGTATGTGCGCAGCGCCAACACCCGCTTCGACGCGATGAGCGCCGACCTGCTGGAGGAGTTGAAATGAACCCACGCCTGCTCGCCCTCGGCGCCCTGCTGCTGGCCCCGGCCCTGGTCTTCGCCGCGCCCATCGTCGCCGAAAAACAACCGGTCAACCTACATGCCATCGGCATGTTCTTCGTCTTCGTCCTCGGCACGCTGGCGATCACCTGGTGGGCCGCCCGCCAGACCCAGTCCACCTCCGATTTCTACACCGCCGGCGGCGGGATCAGCGGCTTCCAGAACGGCCTGGCGATCGCCGGCGACTACATGTCCGCCGCCACCCTGCTGGGCCTCTCCAGCCTGGTCTTCGCCAAGGGCTACGACGGCTTCATCTACACCGTGGCGTTCTTCGTCGGCTGGCCGATCATCACCTTCCTGATGGCCGAGCGGCTGCGCAACCTCGGCCGCTTCACCTTCGCCGACATCGTCTCCTACCGCCTCGACCAGACCCGCATGCGCACCTTCGCCGCCTTCGGTTCGCTGACCGTGGTGTGCTGCTACCTGGTGGTGCAGATGGTCGGCGCTGGGCAACTGATCAAGCTGCTGTTCGGCCTCGACTACCGCACTGCGGTGATCGTGGTCGGCGCGCTGATGCTGGTGTACGTGATCTTCGGCGGCATGATCGCCACCACCTGGGTGCAGATCATCAAGGCCGTTCTGCTGCTCGCCGGCGGCACCACCCTGGCGATGCTGGCCATGGCCGAGTTCGGCTTCAGCTTCGAGACCCTCGCCACCCGCGCCGTCGAAGCCCACGCCATCGGCTGGAACATCATGGGCCCGGGCTCGATGCTCGCCGACCCGATCAACGCCGCGTCGCTGTCCCTCGGCCTGGTGTTCGGCATCGCCGGCCTGCCGCATATCCTGATGCGCTTCTTCACCGTGCCGAACGCCAGGGAAGCGCGTAAATCGGTGTTCTACGCCACCGGCTTCATCGGCTTCTTCTTCCTTGTGGTGATGGTGCTGGGCTATGCCGCCATCGTCATCGTCGGCACCGACCCGCAGTTCTATGTTGGCGGCGACCTCAAGGGCGCGCTGATCGGCGGCGGCAACATGGTCGCCATGCACCTGGCCAAGGCCGTGGGCGGCAACCTGTTCCTCGGTTTCCTCTCGGCGGTGGCCTTCGCCACCATCCTCGCGGTGGTTTCGGGGCTGGCGCTGGCTGGTGCTTCGGCAATTTCCCACGACCTGTACGCCACCGTGCTGAAGAAAGGCACCGCCAGCGAAGCGCAGGAAATGCGCGTCACCCGCTTCGCCACCGTGGGTCTGGGCGTGATCGCCATCCTGCTGGGCTTCCTCTTCGAGAACCAGAACATCGCCTTCCTGGTTGGCCTGACCTTCGGCATCGCCGCGTCGACCAACTTCCCGGTGCTGATCATGGCCATGTACTGGAAAAACCTGACCACCCGCGGCGCCCTGGCGGGCGGCTTCGCCGGGCTGATTTCGGCGCTGGTGCTGGTGATCCTGTCGCCGGCCGTGTGGGTGACCGTGCTGGGCAACGCCAAGGCGATCTACCCCTACGACCACCCGGCGCTGTTCTCCATGCCGTTGGCGTTCCTGGTCACCGTGGTGGTCTCGCTGCTGGACACCAGCGCCCGCGCCGCCCGTGAACGCGACGCCTTCGACGATCAGTTCGTCCGCGCCCAGACCGGCCTCGGCGCCGCCGCCGCATCCAACCACTGATTCCTGTCACATCCCCCTGTAGGAGCGAGCTCGCTCGCGAAGGCCTGCGCCAGCAGGCCCCGCCCCACACATAACAACAAGAGAACCCAACATGCTCCGCACCCTGACCCCACTGGCCCTGGCCATCCTCTGCAGCAACGCCCACGCCGCCTTCCTCGACGACAGCAAGGCCAGCGTCGAAGCCCGCAACTTCTACTTCAACCGCGATTTCCGCCAGGACGGCGCGGCCCAATCGAAAGCCGAGGAATGGGCGCAAGGTTTCATCCTGCGCTACGAATCCGGCTTCACCGAAGGCACCCTTGGCTTCGGCGTCGATGCCATCGGCCTGCTCGGCCTCAAGCTCGACTCCAGCCCCGACCGCGCCGGCAGCGGCCTGCTGCAACGGGACCGCGAAGCACCGAAGCGCGCCCAGGACAGCTCCAGCGACCTCGGCCTGACCGCCAAGGTCCGCGCGTCCAACAGCGTGCTCAAGCTCGGCACACTGATCCCCAAACTGCCGGTGCTGATGCCCAACGACTCGCGCCTGCTGCCGCAGGTTTTCCAGGGGGGCCAGGTGACAGTGCAGGAAATCAGCAACCTCAGCGTGGACCTGGGCCGGTTGCGCCAGGTCAACCAGCGTGATTCCCAGGACTACGAGGACATGAGCGTCACCACTGGCGCGGCGAAGAACATCGTCGTGCGCCAGACCACCACCGACCGCTTCGACTTCGGCCACGCGTTGTACAAGTGGAACGACAGCCTGAGCACCAGCTACAGCTACGGCGGCCTGGAAAACCTCTATCGCCAGCACATGCTCGGGCTCACCCACACCTGGGCGCTGGGCGACGGCCAGACGCTGAAGAGCGACCTGCGCTTCGCCCGCTCGCTGGACGACGGCGGCAGCAATATCGACAACAAGGCGCTGGGCGCGATGTTCACCTACGGCCTCAAAGGCCACGCGTTCGGCCTGGGCTACCAGCGCATGAGCGGCGATACAGGTTTCGCCTACATCAACGGCGCCGACGCGTACCTGGTGAACTTCGTGCAGATCGGCGACTTCGCCAACAAGGACGAGCGCTCGTGGCAGGCGCGGTATGACTTCAACTTCGCCAGCGTCGGTATCCCCGGCCTGACCTTCATGACCCGCTACCTGAGCGGCGACAACGTCGACCTCGGCGCGGCGCGGCCGAACGGCAAGGAATGGGAGCGGGACATGGATGTCGGCTATGTGATCCAGAGCGGACCGCTGAAAAACCTGGGGGTGAAATGGCGCAACGCGACCGTGCGCTCGACCAATTTCGGCAATGACCTGGATGAGAACCGGCTGATTGTGAGTTACACCGTGGCGCGTTGGTAAATCGCATCCCGTCGCTAGCCGACAGATCTTCAGCGTTCTGAAGATCGAGCGCCGCCCGCGCGGCGCTTCGCGGCGGTTCGGCGCCCCGACAAGTTCGCTCCTGCACTAAAGCGCTGATTCAAAACTTTGCGCGATTCTGTAGGAGCGAGCTTGCTCGCGATGCGCACCACCCCGAAGTCCTACCCCACAACCCCCACCTCTTCTTCGATCACCACCCGCTCTTCCAGCCACTGCGCCAGCGCATCCGGCGCCAATGGCGGCGAGAACAGATAGCCCTGGGCCACCGGATAACCCTGCTCCTGCAGCCAGACACTCTGCGAGTCGGTCTCGATACCCTCGGCCACCACCGTCAGGTGCAGGCTCTTGCCAATGCCGAGAATGGCATTGCTCAACGCCCGCGCCGCTTCGTCATGCTCAAGATCCGCGACAAAACTGCGGTCCAGTTTCAACTCCGACACGGGCAGGCGCCGCAGGTAGCTGAGGCTGGAATAGCCGGTGCCGAAATCGTCCATCGACAGGCGAATGCCCTGGGCATGTACTTCCTCGATGGTCTTCATGGTGCTGGGGTTGGTGTCCAGCAGGATGTTCTCGGTCAGTTCGAGGGTCAGGTCCGCCGGCGCCAAATGATGGCTGCGCAGGGTGTCGGCGATCATCCGCGGCAGGTCGAGGTTGTGGAAACTGGTCGGCGACAGGTTCACCGCCACGGCCGGCACCACCAGGCCGCGGGCCCGCCATTCGGACAATTGCCGGCACGCCTCGCGCAGCGCCCAGCGTCCCAGTTCGGCCACCAGGCCACACTCTTCGGCCAGAGGGATGAAGCGCGCCGGCGATACGTCGCCGAACTGCGGATGCGTCCAGCGCGCCAGCGCCTCGACGCCGTAAAGGCGCCCGGTGGACATCTCGATCTGCGGTTGGTAATGCAGGCGCAACTGGCCTTTCTGCAGGGCCTCGCGCAAGGCGTTTTCCAGCGCCAGGCGCTCCTGCGCCAACTTGTTCATTTCGCTGCTGAAGAAACTGAAACAGCCGCGGCCGCTGCTCTTGGCCTGGTACATGGCCATGTCGGCGCGGTGCAGCAGGGTTTCCACGTCGCAACCATCGGACGGGTACATGGCCACGCCCACGCTGGCGGAAATCGACAGGTTGGTGTTGGCGATGGTCATCGGCTGGCACAGCAGCGTCTGGATGCGCTCCACCGCGTCGGCGGCGTGGTCGCCGTCGCACTGCGGCAGGATCACCACGAACTCGTCGCCCGACAACCGCCCGGCGATATCCGAACCACGCAGTTCACGGCGCATTTTCGCCGCCACGTTGCGCAGCAGTTCATCGCCGGCCGGATGACCAAGGGAATCGTTGACCTGCTTGAAGCGGTCGAGGTCGATGAACAGCACCGCCAGTTGCTCGTTGTTGCGGGCGGCGGTGGCGATAGCCTGGTCGGCCTTGGCCTGCAACAGGCTGCGATTGGGCAGGCCGGTCAGGGCATCGTAATAGGCCAGTTGGCGAATCCGCTGACGCGAGTTTTCCCGCTCCAGCGCCAGCGAACAGAGGTGAGCGCAGGCGTCTACCAAACGCTGGTGGAACAGCGCCGAGGCGACATTGCGCGGCTGACGGAAATAGAACGCGAAGGTGCCGATGGCCTCGCCCTGGCTGTTGCGGATCGGCGTCGACCAGCAACTGCGAAAGCCCAACGGTCGCGCCAGGTCCTGATAGCCGGCCCACAGCGGGTCGCTGGCAATGTCGTCCACCAGCACCGATTCGTTGCGCCAGGCGGCAGTACCGCAGGAACCCACCATCGGGCCGATACGCACGCCATTCAGTTGGCGGCTGTAATCGCTCGGCAGGCTCGGCGCGGCGAGCGAATGCAGTTGCCCCTCTTCGTCGACCTTGAGGATCGAGGCGGTGATTTCCGGGGCGATGCGCTCAACTTCCAGGCAGATCAGCTCCAGCACTTCAGTCAGCGGCTGCTCCCGGGCCATGGACTCCAGCACCCGGTGCTGCAGGGCTTCGTGCATCTTGGCCTGGGTGATGTCGGTGAACAGGGTCACGGTGTGCTGCAACTGGCCGGCACTATCGAAGATCGGGTTGCTGACCACCTTCGCCCAGTAGCGCTGGCCATGCTTGCCGGTGACGATTTCCTCGCGCTGCATGGCGCCGGCGGCGTACATCTCGGCGTAGTACTCGGCGATGGTCTGCTCGTCGCGGTCCGGCACCAGCAGCGCCATCGGGCTCAGGCCTTTGATCTCGTCGCCACGCCAGCCGAACATCCGCCCGAAGCCGGCGTTGGTGTAGGCAATGCGCCGCTGGCTGTCGCTGATCATCACCGCGGTGTCGCTGGCATCCGCCACCAGCGACAGCATGCGCAAGCGTTCCTGCTGGACCCGTTCCTGCTCCAGCCGCGCGCTGATATCGGTGGCCAGCTTGAGTACCTGGACAACCTCACCGTTGCCGTCGAACACCGGCGTATAGGTCGCCTCCAGCCAGCAACTGCTGCCGTCGCTGCGCACCCGTTCCTGGATTCCGGAACTTCCGCTGCCTTCGCGCAAGCGTGGCCAGAACAATTCGTAAGCCGGGCTCTCCACCAGCGTGCGCGGGCAGAAGAAGCTGTGGTGGCGACCGCGGATCTCCTCCAGCGAGTACCCCAGCAGCACCAGGTAGTTCTGATTGGCCCGCAGCAGCGTGCCATCCGGGGCGAACTCGGCGATGGACATCACCCGGTCGAGGGCGGCCAGTTGAGCCAGCGACAAGTCGATGGAACGGTTGTCGTGAGACGTCATGTTCTACTCAAGAGAATCCAGCCAGGCAGTGGCCGGGATAGACCAGGAACCTGTGCCCACTGCGGCGCCCGAAACCTGCGGCCGCATCCATGGCACATGCATTGATGTCAGCATGATATTACCCCTCCCGCATGGCGGTCCATCTCTCCACCGTGCAAAACAAGCCCTTCGGCGCAGTTGCCGGCCTCACCGAAACAACACAACTGTCTGAATCGGCGTGGTTTTCGGTTCACTGCGTGACCCATCAGTCAAATTCATGTCCACGTATACACTGTGGCTATTCGACCAAAGTCTCATTACCCTTGGCGCGACAACTTCGGGCTTCAGGCGCAGTATGCCGCGCTTCGTCACGGCCCATGGCGGTTTGCCATGACCGTGCGCGCCTTCAAATGATTCAGGATCGGGGCAAGGGGACTTCGGTGCAGTTGAGACATTTCTTCCGTTGGGATCTGCGCAGCCTGATTCTGCTGCTGACGCTGATCACCGCTCTGGTCACCCTGCTCAACAGTTTCTATGCCAGCTATCGCGTGCAGTACCAGTTGCTGATCGACAACGCGCTGGAAGCCAACCACGCCTATGCCTCGAAGCTCGCGTCCAGCACCGAAACCTACCTGCAAGCCTCGCAGCAACAACTGGCCTACGCCGCCGACCTGCTCGGCGAGCACTTCGACGACCTCGCACAACTGAACCGCGAAGCCGTGCGCCTGCGCCTGCAGACCAACACCTTCAACTCCATCGTCATTACCGACGACCAAGGCGTGGTGCGCTCCACCTCGCCGGACACCCTGCAGATTCTCGGCAAGAAGCTGCAATCGGAGGGTGCCCTGGCGGCCCTGCGCGAGCGCCGGCCGCTGATTTCCAGCCCGTACATGTCGGCAGCGAACAACCTGATCATCTTCATCTCGCAACCGGTGTTCGACAAAGCCGGCCGCTACCGCGGACTGATCGGCGGCAGCATCTACCTCAAGCACAAGAGCATCCTCAACGAACTGCTCGGCGAGCACTACTACAAGAACGGCTCCTACCTGTACGTGGTCGACAGCAACCGCCGCCTGCTCTATCACCCCGACGCCGACCGGGTCGGCAGCATCGTCGGCAGCAACAGCCTGATCGACACCCTCGGCACGCGGGACAACGGCACCCAGCGAGTGATCAACAGCCAGGGCATGGACATGCTCGCCGGTTTCGCCTCCGTGCCCTCGGCGCATTGGGGCATCGTCGCCCAACGCTCCACCGAATCGACCCTCGAAGGGCTCGACCAGTTGCTGATGAGCGTGATCTTCAAGACCATCCCGCTGGCGATCGTCAGCTTCATCCTGATCTGGTGGTTCTCGCGGATCATCGCCCAACCGCTCAGGCAGTTGGCCGCGGGCGCGAAGAAGATCAACGAGCCGGAAACCAGCGCGCAAATCGAGAGCGTGCGCTCCTGGTACTTCGAATCGTCGGAACTCAAGCGCGCCCTGTTGATTGGCCTCAACCTGCTGCATGAGCGCCTGGGCAAGCTCAATCACGACATCCAGACCGACCCGCTGACCGGCCTGCGTAACCGCCGCGGCCTCGACCTCGCGGTGACGCTGTGGCAGGCGGAAAAACGCCCGTTCTCGGTGATCGCCATCGACATCGACCACTTCAAGCAGGTCAACGACACCTACGGGCACGCCGCCGGGGACGAGGTGCTGCAAGCGCTGGCGGAGGTGATGCGCGGCTGCTCACGGGACCACGACGTGATCTGCCGTTCCGGCGGCGAGGAATTCTTCATGCTGCTGCCGGGCACCCGCCCGGACACGGCGGCGCGGGTGGCCGAGCGCTTGCGCCATCGGGTCGAGCAGATGGAATTCGAAACGGTCGGCAACCTCACGCTGTCCATGGGCGTGGCCAACTGGCCGCTGCACTCGGACAACGCCGCGCGGGTCTTCGAAGTGGCTGACGAGCAGCTTTATCAGGCCAAGATCGGCGGGCGCAACCGGGTCCGCGTGGCCGACGCAGCAGAAGTTGCCCATCAGGCCTGAGCCTCACAGGCCAGGGTGTCAGGCCGGGGCATCCTTGCCCTGGGCCTGCGGCGCAACCCTGGCCTTGCCCGGCTTCAACCGCGACACCCCGAATAGCACCAGCGCCAGCCCGGCGATCTGATACGCGGAAATGTCCTCGTTGAGCAGCGCCCAGGACGCCAGCACCGTCAGCACCGGGCCGAGGTTGCCCACTGCCGCCGTTTGCGTGGCGCCCATGCGCTGGATCGCCAGCGCCACCCAGTAAATCGGCAGCACCGTGGAAAACAGCGCCATCAATGCGGCATTCACCCAGACCGCCGCGGGCAACTGGCCCAGTTGCGAGAAATCCCCGGTCAACAGGTAGTGGCCCAGCACCATGAGCGACGAGGCCGTGCCCGCCAGGCCGGCCAGGCGCATCGAACTCATGGTCTTGAGCATCACGCCGG
This sequence comes from Pseudomonas sp. 5P_5.1_Bac1, assembly GCF_025466015.1. Taxonomy (NCBI): domain Bacteria; kingdom Pseudomonadati; phylum Pseudomonadota; class Gammaproteobacteria; order Pseudomonadales; family Pseudomonadaceae; genus Pseudomonas; species Pseudomonas sp. 5P_5.1_Bac1. The sequence continues at coordinate 51,187 of NZ_JANLNX010000115.1, forward strand.
TGCCGGAGTAGTACAGTGCGTAGGTCACGGCGCTGGCGAAAACCCACAGCGAACCGAGAATCACCTGATCGCCCACCCCCGAAACGCTGACGTCATGGACAAAGGCCACGCCCAGGCCGAGGTAGCAGATGCCCATCGCCACTAGCACTCGTGGGGTCGGCCGCTCGCGCAGGGCCACGGCCTGGAAGATCAGCACCAGGGTCGGATAAGTGAAGAGGATCAGCCGCTCCAGCCCGGCACTGATGTATTGCAGGCCGTAGAAGTCGAACAGGCTGGCCAGGTAATAGCCGAACAGCCCGAGCAACAGCACCCGCCCGGCACTGCCCCAGCTCAGCGGTGCATTGGCGTGGCCGCGACTGAACCACACCAGCCAGAGAAACAACGGCAACGACAGGGCCATGCGCAGGGCGAGCAAGGTGATCGCATCCACCGGACCCGCCGCGTAGGCAAGCTTGACGAAGATCGCCTTGAAGCTGAAACCCAAGGCCGACAGCACTGCGAACAGGCTGCCGTTATCGATGTAGCGCTGAATCCGGGGAGGCAAGGGGGTCATGGAGGTCCGCACCAAAATGTGACAGGCTTTATTCTGAACAGAAAGCCAGCACGCCAGAATCGCTTTTTTACGAAGCAGGCTTTCTGAATTGGAGAAACCCCTGATGCACTTCGACCTTCCCGACCTGCGCCTGATCGCCGCCATCGCCGAAACCGGCAGCCTGAGCAAGGCGGCGGCGAGCTTCCCGGTGGCGGTGTCCGCCGCCAGCACCCGCCTGCGCTTGTTCGAAGAACGCAGCGGCCTGACCCTGTTCGTACGCAAGGCCGACGGCATGCACCTGACACCGGCGGGCCGGCTGGTGCTGGAATCGGCTCGCGGCGTCCTCGGCGAAGCGCGCAAGCTGCACGACACGCTCAAGGAACTGGCCGGGCAGAAACGCATCAACCTGCACCTTGCGGCATCCACCGTGACCAACAGCACCATCCTCCCGACGGTGCTCGGGCCGTTCCTCTTCGACTACCCGGAAATCGACCTGCAACTGGTGGAACACAAGAGCGTCGACATCCTGCGCATGGTCCTCGCCGGCGAATGCGAGATCGGCGTCTACGACGGCAACCTGGTCAACGACGGCGTGGTCTCCCTGCCCTTCCGCACCGAGCGCCTGGTGCTGCTGGTGCCACTCGACCACCCCCTGACCGAACGGACCGCCTTGCGCCTGCGCGACGCCCTCGACTACGCCTTCGTCTGCCTGCCGGCGGAGCGGGCCATGCAGCGCTTCGTCGAGGAACTGGCGATCAACCTGTCGATGCCGCTCAAAGTCCGCGTCCGCGCCCCCGGCTTCGAAGCCATCGCGCAACTGGTGGCCCAGCGCGCCGGCATCGCCATGCTCCCGGAAACCACCGCACGCCGCCTGGAACAGGAACTGCCCGTACGCTGCCTGCCACTGGAAGAGCGTTGGGCGACGCTGGAGTTGCGGATTTGTTTTCGTGAGTGGGAGAAGCTGAGTTCACATGGGCGGCAGTTGGTGACGTTTTTGTCGGGGCGATAAGCCGGCAAAGCGCATTCCTGTTAAACTCCGCCGCCTTTTTTCAGGGTGCGTAATGCATCCGAAGACGGCAGCAGACGAGACCACCGGCATGCACAATACCCCCGCGGAAAACCCGAGCAATCCTTCGAGTCCGGTACTCAGGAGGTTTTCCGTCGCCCCGATGATGGACTGGACAGACCGCCGCTGCCGATTCTTCCTGCGCCTGCTGTCCCGCCACGCCCTGCTCTATACCGAAATGGTCACCACCGGCGCCCTGCTTCATGGCGATGCCGCGCGTTTTCTCGGCCACGATGCCGCCGAGTACCCGCTAGCCCTGCAATTGGGCGGTAGCGTGCCGGCCGATCTGGCCGCCTGCGCGAAGCTGGCCGAGGTGGCGGGCTACCAGGAAGTGAACCTGAACGTCGGCTGCCCCAGCGACCGGGTGCAGAACAACATGATCGGCGCTTGCCTGATGGGTCACCCGGCGCTGGTGGCCGATTGTGTGAAGGCGATGATGGACGCGGTGTCGACCCCGGTGACGGTCAAGCACCGGATCGGCATCAACGGCCGCGACAGTTACGCCGAGCTGTGCGATTTCGTCGGTCAGGTCCGCGATGCCGGTTGCCGCAGTTTCACCGTGCATGCCCGGATCGCCATCCTCGAAGGGCTGTCGCCGAAGGAAAACCGCGAGATCCCGCCGCTGCGCTATGACATCGCCGCGCAGTTGAAAGCGGACTTCCCTGACCTGGAAATCATCCTCAATGGCGGGATCAAGACCCTCGAGGAATGCCACGAGCACCTCAAGACCTTCGACGGCGTGATGCTCGGCCGCGAGGCTTACCACAATCCCTATCTGCTGGCCGAAGTCGACCAGCAACTGTTCGGCAGCGATGCCCCGGTGATTTCCCGCAGCGAGGTGCTGGAGCAGTTGAAGCCATACATCGCCGCCCATCTGCAGGCCGGCGGCGCCATGCACCACGTGACCCGACATATCCTCGGTCTGGCCCAGGGCTTCAAGGGCGCGCGCAAGTTCCGTCAGTTGCTTTCGGTGGATGTGCACAAGACCAACGACCCGCTGGCCCTGCTCGATCAAGCTGCTGAATTGTTAAAGGGCCACTAGGAACCGGCGCGCTCCGCGGCACTCGAAGACATACCCTCCCGACGCCCGCCGGCACGGCCCTTGAGCCGCTGACGGCGCTCGGGTAATGTCGTCGCACCGCACAGGACAGAGCACGCTCATGACTTCCAAGCTGGAACAACTCAAGCAGTTCACCACGGTCGTCGCCGACACCGGCGATATCGACGCGATCAGCCGCCTCAAGCCGGTCGATGCCACCACCAACCCTTCCCTCCTGCTGAAAGCGGCCGCCATGCCCGGCTACGCCGACCTGCTCAAGCAGGTGATCGCCAGCAGCAAGGGCAATGTCGATCTGGCCTGCGATGCCTTCGCCGTCGCGGTGGGCAGCGGCATCCTGAAAGCGATCCCCGGCCGCATTTCCACCGAAGTGGACGCGCGCCTGTCCTTCGACGAGCCGGCGCTGCTTGCCAAGGCCCGCCAACTGATCGAGCTGTACGACAAGGCCGGCGTTGGTCGTGATCGCGTGCTGATCAAGCTGGCCTCCACCTGGGAAGGCATCCGCGCCGCCGAAACCCTGGAGAAGGAAGGCATCCAGACCAACCTGACCCTGCTGTTCTCGTTCGCCCAGGCTGCCGCCTGCGCCGACGCCGGGGTGTTCCTGATTTCGCCGTTCGTGGGCCGCATCTACGATTGGTACAAGAAGTCCAGCGGCCAGGATTACGTTGGCGCCGAAGACCCGGGCGTGCAGTCGGTCACCCGCATCTACAACTACTACAAGGCCAATGGCTACGACACCGTGGTCATGGGCGCGAGCTTCCGCAACCTCAGCCAGATCGAAGAGCTGGCCGGCTGCGATCGACTGACCATCAGCCCGGACCTGCTGCAGAAACTCAGCGAAGACCAGGGCACCCTGGCCCGCAAACTCGCCCCCGGCGCCAGCGCCGAGCCACGCCTGACGCTGAACGAAAGCCAGTTCCGCTGGGCCTTCAACGAAGACGCCATGGCCACCGAAAAACTCGCCGAAGGCATTCGCCTGTTCGCCCGTGACCAGGAAAAACTCGAAGCCCTGCTTTCTGCAAAGGCTTGATACAAATCTCGGTTTGCCAGTAGTCGCGACAGCGCGGAAAGTCCCGCCTCTTCCGCAACTACTGGCAAACAGCCTCGTGTTCCCGCATTGATGTCCGACTCTTCTTTTTTGCCGTTGGTCCTGGCCGGGCCACTGCTTCGCCGCCTGGAGCCGACGCGCATGGTGTTCTGGCTGGTCGCCTCGCAGCCGCTGAACGCCGAACTGCACCTTCATGTTGCACATTCCGATCCGCTGGTCCTGCCACTGGACGCCACTCGCTGCCAGATCATTCCGGTGGGTCGCCAGGCGTTCGTGCACCTGATCGATGTGTCTCTGGAAACACCGCTACCCTGCGACACCCGGATCGACTACGACCTGCTGCTCGATGGCCACGGCATCGCCGAGTGGGCGCCGCACCTGCTTTATGACGGCGCACAGCGTGCGAACTTCGTCGTCCGCGAACGGCTGGATCAGTTGCTCCACGGCTCCTGCCGCAAACCTCACTTTCCCGCCGAAGACGGCCTGCTCTGCGCCGACCGGCTGCTGGCCAGCCCGCATCAGCCCGCACAGCGCCCAGCCTTGTTGATGATGAGCGGCGATCAGGTCTACGCCGACGATGTCGCCGGGCCGATGCTGCGCGCCATTCATACGCTGATTGCACGGCTCGGCCTGTTCGAGGAATGCCTGGACGGCGCGGTGATCCGTGACAGCGTCGAGCTTTATGGCCATCCCGCCAGCTACTACCACCGTGGCGACCTGCTGCCAGCGCTGAAAAGCAACGAAACCCTGCGCGAGCGCTTCTTCGGTGGCGTGCGCAAACCGATCTTCACCAGCAGCAATGCCGACAACCACTTGGTGACCTTCGGCGAAACCCTGGCGATGTACCTGCTGGTCTGGTCGCCCGTGCCGTGGACGCTGATTGCGCCGGACATGCCGCCGCTGAACGCCGAACACCAAACGCGCTACAGGCTGGAACAGGGTTGCCTGGATGGCTTCGTCGCCGGGCTGGGCGGGGTCGCCCGGGTGTTGGCGCACTTGCCGAGCCTGATGATTTTCGACGACCACGACATCACCGATGACTGGAACCTTTCGGCGCAATGGGAGGAAACCGCCTACGACCATCCGTTCTCGCGCCGGATCATCGGCAACGCCCTGCTGGCTTACCTGCTCTGCCAGGCCTGGGGCAACAACCCGGACGTGTTCGGTGATCTCCTGGAAAAATGCCGGCAACTCTTCGCCAGCACGGCGGACGACCGCCACCTGGACAGTCCGCAGCAGGATCAGTTGATCAACGACCTGCTGCGCTTCCAACAGTGGCATTACCAACTCCCGACCAGCCCAGCGCTACTGGTGCTGGACACCCGCACCCGGCGCTGGCGCAGCGAAAGCAATCTGAAGAAACCTTCAGGCCTGCTGGACTGGGAAGCGCTCTGCGAGTTGCAGCAAGCGCTGCTCGACCACCCGTCGGCGATCATCGTTTCGCCCGCACCGATCTTCGGCGTCAAGCTGATCGAGACGGTGCAGAAGGTGTTCAGCTGGTGCGGTTACCCGCTGCTGGTGGACGCGGAAAACTGGATGGCTCACCGCGGCGCGGCACAGGTGATCCTGAACATCTTCCGCCACTCGCGCACGCCGGGGCACTACGTGATCCTCTCCGGCGACGTGCACTATTCCTTCGTCTACGAAGTGCTGATCCGCCACCGCCAACGCAGTCCGCACCTGTGGCAGATCACCAGCAGCGGCATCAAGAACCGCTTCCCCGCGCGCCTGCTGGACACCTTCGACCGCCTCAACCGCTGGCTCTACGCACCGCGCTCGCCCTTGAACTGGTTCACCCGCCGGCGACTGATGGAAGTGGTGCCGCGCATACCCAGCCACAGCAAAGCCGGCGAGCGGCTGTGGAACAGCGCGGGCCTGGGCCAGGTGTTTTTCAATGAACAGGGGCAACCGGAGCGGGTGTTCCAGTTGAATGCGGATGGGTCAGAGGCGACGGAGTTTCCGCGGCGGGAATGACAAGGGCCTCATCGCGGCGATGAGGCCCTGAAGGGTTCAGCTACGCTCGAGCGCGTTCACCAGGTCATGGAAGGCTTCACGGTTGGAGTCATTCAAGCCCATCAGGATCTTGTGCGCCTCCAGCACCTTGGCCCGCACCACCTCTTCGTCCTGGTCCTGGGAAGGCAGGTCGGTCAGGCATTCCGGGCACGGAATCGGCCGGTCGACGATGTTGAACACCTGATCGAAGCCCATCGACTGCAACAGGCGAGTGATGTCGGCGTGGGTGGTCACCACGGTCGGCAGCAGGCCAACCTTCTGCCGCGACAGAATCGACAGCTTGGCCAACAGGCCGAGCGTGGTGCTGTCGATGCTCTGGGTTTCTGTGAGATCGATGACGATCGCCGAGAAATTCAGCGCGGTGAAGATCTTCTCAATAGTTGCATCCAGCGCCGAACACAGGGTCAGACGCACTTCACCGACAAACTTCAGAACAAAGGTGCCGCTCTGTTCGGCGAACTGGATTCTACCGGTACTCATTGAAGGTTCCTGCTCAACACCAATAGGGCGATATCATCCGGCATCTCCCCAAGCGTAGCCAATCCGAATCGTTGCCGCAGGCCATCCAGGCTGCCGCCCGCATCCCTGACAATCTCAGGCAGGGATGCTTCTTTTTCTTTGAGTGTTGCGCCGGGCAAAAGGTCCAGAATGCCATCAGATAGCAGGGTCAGGCTGAACTGCGACGGCAGCTCCAGGACGTGATCCTGGTACGTTGCTTCGTCGAACAGACCGACCGGCAATCCTCGGCCTTCCAGATAAAGGCTCTGCTCCGGGGTATACAGTACCGGCAGCGGCAGGTGGCCGCCGATGGCATAGGTCAGCAATCCGGTGTCTTCATCGATGACACCGCCAACCATGGTCACGTGCTTGCCCAGCTTGCAGTTGATCAGGCCGCGGTTGATGTGCCCGAGCACTTCCGACGGCTTGAAGTCCCGCAGGGTGCCGCTGCGCTTGAATTCGAACAGCAGGCGGGTGGTCATGAACTTCAGCAGTACGGTCACGAAGGCCGAGGACGCGCCATGGCCGGACACGTCCGCCAGGTAGAAGGCGATCCGCCGCTCGTCGACGCGGAAGTAATCAGCAAAGTCGCCAGAGAGATACAGCGACGGGATGATCTGGTGTTCGAAGGAAAACTCGCCAATGCTCCACGGACTTTCCGGGAGCATGTTCATCTGCACCTGGCGACCCGCTGTCTGGTCTTCCTGAAGCAGGTGGAGGCTGGCTTCAAGTTCGCGGTTGGCGGTTTCGAGCTTTTCCCGGTAGCGCTGGTTTTCCTTGATCAGGTACGCACGATCGAGCGCGCGGCGAACCGAGTGCTCGAGCACTGCGAGGTCTTCAAGCGGCTTGATCAGGTAATCGGCAGCGCCCAGACGCAGGGCTTCGACAGCATCGTTCATCACGCCCGCACCGGAAACCACGATCACCGGCAGGTCAGGCGCACGTTCGGTCACTTGTCGGATCAGCTCCAGACCGCCCATTTGCGGCATGCGCAGGTCACAGAGCACAAGGTCGGGACGATCCTGCTCGAAGACTTGAAGGCCCTGCTGGCCATTGCTTGCCTGCAGGACACTGAAACCGCTGTCTTCCAGGTAGGCGGCGAGGCTCTCGCGCACCACGTCGTCGTCATCGATTATCAGCAGCGTTGCACTGGTTTTCTGCATGTGGGCAAACGGCGCCAGAAATAGGTTGGCGTAAGCGGCTCGACAGGTTGGAGCACACGTACTGGATTCTCTTCTAGCCACTCTGTCTATCTGAGTTGTAGGTCAGAAAAAGCCGACCGACAACTTGCAGAGGTGCCCTGTAAGGCGCAGACGGTACTCCCATCCGCCAGGCGTTTCAAGCATGCACCGCCGCTCGCGTGCGGCTGTTTGCAGTGCAAATCACCGGTGGTTATAAAAACCCGGTTTGTGGCAACTCAATGGAAGGATGCCCCAATGAAAAAGGCGACCCGGAGGTCGCCTTTTCTACTTGCCGACGATCAGAAATCGTCTTCGACGTCGCCGTCCTTGACCTTGAACTCGCGGTTCTGCAGGTAGGCGTTGCGGATGAAGATGTACTTGTCGCCCTGGATCATCTTCTCCGCCGACAGCAGGCTGGCGCGTGTGTCGACCAGGTCGACGCCGATCGCGGTGTTGCGGGTCGGCACGTGATTCACGTAGCGGTAGGGTTCAGTGTAGGTATCGGGATACTTGCCCAGCGCATCGCGCACGGTGCTCGGACCCAGCAACGGCAGCATCACGTAAGGACCGCTGTGTACACCCCAGTAGCCCAGGGTCTGGCCGAAGTCTTCATCATTGCGCTGCAGGCCCATTTTGGTCCCCACATCGAAGAAGCCGCCAAGACCGAAGGTGGTGTTGACGATCAGCCGGGCGGTATCGACACCGGCCGCATGGGGCTTGAGCTGGAGGATGTTGTTGGCCAGGTTGGTCACATCACCCAGGTTGAGGAACATGTTATGGATGCCGTCTTCCACGAACTGCGGCGTTACAAACCGGTAGCCCTGGGCGATCGGCTTGAACGCATAGGTGTCGACCGTGTCGTTGAAACGGAAAATCGGCCGGTTGATGCTTTCCCAAGGGTCTTCCTCGGTAGCCGCCTGAGCCGCGAAAGGCGCCAGCAGCGCAGTTGCGCACACGCTGGCCCGGAACAAACGATCGAGCACGCTCGCACCGATCCCACGCATAGATGTTCTCCTGATGAACGCAACGCGCGAAACAGCTCCGCGCCAAAGTGGACGAGTATAAAGCCTAGTAACGTTTGCGTCGCAAATAGTTGACGCCACGCGCGTCAAACGCCCGTCACCAAATCGTCACGAACGGCCAGTAGTGTCCTGATATTTCAGGGATGTTGCCATGCCTCACGCGCCCGCCTTCACCGCGCTCCTGTTCGGACTTCGTGGCTGCCTGGTCGACTTCGGCGGCCGTAGCCTGGACAGCGCGCCGGACCTCCCCGTTCTCCCCACCCCCGGTGCCCTCGACGTACTCGACTGGCTACGCCGCCATCGCGTGCCCTGCGCCTGGCTGGACGAAGTGCCGGCGCACACCGGCCAACACCTGAGCCGCGCCCTGCCCGACTGGCTGGCGGCAACGCCGCACCACGACGCCAAGCCCTGGCCCGCGCCGGACGCCTGTTGGCGGGCATTGATGGCCATCGAGGCCAGGCAACTGGATGGCTGTGTGCTGATCAGCGGCGAACCGCGGCTGCTCCAGGCCGGCCTCAATGCCGGCCTGTGGACCATCGGCCTGGCGGCCTGCGGCCCGTTGTGCGGGTTATCCGAAACCGAGTGGCAAGCGCTGGACGACAAGCAGCGCGAGCACAAACGCGGCAAGGCCACCCTGCAACTGTTCAGCCTCGGCGTGCATTCGGTGATCGATCATTTGCAGGAGCTGGCCGACTGCCTCGCCGATATCAGCCAGCGCCGGCTCAAGGGCGAAAAACCCTGATCACCCGCGCTTGATCCGGATCATGCAAAGCCGGCCCGTGTGGATTAATCTGTCAGCCATGCATGGACCTTTCGCACAAGGCAGGGGTCCATGGCTGTGCCTACTGATAAAGGGAGATCACCATGCCTGCCCGCGAACTGCAAGAACAGCTCAACACCCTGCGCGAGCAACTGGAGCAAAACCCGCCGCTGTCGCTGGAAGAGCGTGAGCAACTCCAGGTGCTGATGCAGCAAATCGATGCCCAGATCAAACTGGAAGCGGCAACCCAGGACACCAACCTGGTCGACGGCGTCAACCTCGCCGTGGAACGCTTCGAGGTCGATCACCCGGGCCTGACCGCCACCTTGCGCAATATCGTTCAGAGCCTGCAAAGCATGGGGATCTGAACCCACCCCGCTCAAATAAAAAGCCCCGTCTAGACGGGGCTTTTTCGTTACTGCCGGACCAACCGCCGGTTATCCGGGCTCACCTGACCGAGGCTGCGGTACGGGTTGATGTCCAGCCCGCCACGGCGCACATAGCGCGCGTACACCGTCAGGTGCTGCGGATCGAGCAGGCGCTTGAGGTCGAGGAAGATGCGCTCCACGCACTGCTCATGGAAGTCCGCGTGCTGGCGGAAACTGATCAGGTACGTCAGCAGGCTTGCCGCATCCAGCTCCGGGCCGCGGTATTCGACGACCACGCTGCCCCAGTCCGGCTGACCGGTCACCGGGCAGTTGGACTTGAGCAAATGGCTGTGCAGGGTCTGCTCGACCACCTTGTCCGTGTTGCAACGCAGCAACTCAGGTTGCGGTTGCTCGTAGTTGCTGATGCTGACGTCCAGCTCGTCGATGCACTGGCCCGGCAACCCGGCTACACCCTCTTTTTCCACATCACCCAGGCGGCGGATACGCACGCTCACCGGCTTGCCGGCGGCCGCGCCGAGGTCTTTCTCCAGGCAGGCCTGCAGCGCCTGCGGCGAGTCGAAAGCAGTCTGGTTCAGCGAATTGAGGTAGAGCTTGAACGACTTGGACTCGATGATGTTCGGCGAATCCGCAGGAATGGCGAACTCACCGATGGCCACCACCGGCTTGCCCGATGGCAGCAGCCAGGACAGCTCGAAGCAGTTCCAGAAATCGGTGCCGTGCCACGGCAGGGTCTCGGCGCTGACGCCCAGCTCGGCCCATTTGGCGGTACGCGGGATCGGGAACAGCAACGAAGGCGTGTAAGTGGAAACGTATTCGCTGGCTTTACCCAGCGGGGAATGTTCTGCAGCGGGGTGCATGGCTCAAACCTGAAGGACGAAATTGCCGTAGTTTATCGGGTTTGCGCCTGCCTTTGGTCATTGCGCGATAGTCAGCTTGCCAACCATCCCGGCCTGATAGTGCCCCGGCACGTTGCAGGCGAACTCGATCGGGGTCGACTGGCTGAAGCTCCAGGTCAATTCACCGCGCTGGCCCGGCGCGACCATCACCATGTTCGGCTCGTCATGCTGCATCGCGCCGTGCTCCATTCCCCCATGGCCCATGCTGGCGTGGTCCATGGTCGCCATCGCCAGCATTTCCTTCTGGTGCTGCGCATGCATGGCCGCATCGCCAAGGTTGAACTCGTGGGCCACCTGACCCTTGTTGATCACCACGAAGCGCACCGTCTCGCCGGCCTTCACTTCCAGGCTGCGCGGCTCGAAGTACATGTCGCCCAGCACCACCTCGACGGTGCGCGTAGCCTTGGCCGCTGGCGCTGGCTGGCCGAAAGCGAACGCGTGTGCGCCCGGCGCGGCCATGGCCGGAAGGCTGAGCAGTGCGAGGACGGCAGCGGTTATCAGGGATTTCATCGGGGTGTTCCTCATCATCGATCGCTTCATGCCGCCATCGTGCAAAGCCGGCGCTGGCGTCCACCTGACGAAAAGATTACAACTTTGTCAGCTTCGCCCTGCCTGAATGCAGGAAAGGTATAACGTCCCTGCCCCACCGCCTCCGAGAACCCCATGAAACTGTTGATCGTCGAAGACCAGGCCAAGACCGGCCAGTACCTGCGCCAGGGCCTCAGCGAGGCCGGGTTCAGTACCGAGCTGGCCAACGACGGCGACAGCGGCCAGCACCTGGCCCTGACCGGCGACTATGACCTGCTGATCCTCGATGTGATGCTGCCCGGTCGCAATGGCTGGCAGATTCTCCAGGCTGTGCGTGACGCCGGCCTCAATGTGCCGGTGCTGTTCCTCACCGCCCGCGATGCCGTGGAAGACCGGGTCCACGGCCTGGAACTGGGCGCCGACGACTATCTGGTCAAGCCGTTCGCCTTCTCCGAGCTGCTGGCGCGGGTCCGCACCCTGCTGCGTCGCGGCCTCAACCCGGCTCAGGAAACCACCCTCGGCCTGGCCGACCTGCGCCTGGACCTGATCCGCCGCCGGGTCGAACGCGGCGGCCAGCGCCTGGACCTGACCGCCAAGGAGTTCGCCCTGCTGGAACTGCTGCTGCGGCGCCAGGGCGAGGTGCTGCCTAAATCGCTGATTGCGTCGCAGGTCTGGGACATGAATTTCGACAGCGACACCAACGTCATCGAAGTGGCGATCCGCCGGCTGCGTCTGAAGATCGACGATGCCCACGACAATAAGCTGATCCACACGGTGCGCGGCATGGGCTATGTGCTCGAAGAGCGTCCGGCCTGATGCTCCGGCTGTCCCTCGGCGCCCGCCTCGCCCTGCTGTTCGCCGCCTGCACCGCCGTGGTGTCGCTGCTGGCGGGGATCCTGTTCAGCCGCGCCAGCGAAACCCACTTCATCGAACTCGACCAGCAATTGCTCAACAGCCGCCTGCCGGTCCTGCAGCGCATGCTCGAGGGTGTGCACAGCAGCGCCGACCTCGCCTTGCGCCTGCCCGCCCTGCAGAGCGAACTGAGCCACCAGTCCGATCTGGCCCTGCGTATCCGCGGCACCGACGGCGAGATCTGGTTTGACAGTCGCGCGGGCCTACCTGATGCGCCGGCAGGGCCTGGCCTGAACACCCTGCGCGCCGAACATGCCGACTACCGCAGCCTCGGCGTGCAACTGCCAGACCTGCAACTGACGCTGCTGCTCGACATCACCCACCACCAGCACTTCCTGCAACGCATGCAGCGGCTGATCTGGCTGACCGTCGGCCTCTGCGCCCTGGCCACCGCCCTGCTCGGGGTCTGGGCTGCGCGCAGCGGCCTGCGCCCGTTGCGCCAGATGGGCGAGATTGCCGCCAGCGTTTCCGCCCGCTCGCTGACCACCCGCCTGCCGGTGGGGCAGATGCCGGTGGAACTGGCGGAACTGGCAACCACGATGAACGCCATGCTGGAGCGACTGGACGACGCCTTCCAGCGCCTCTCGGCCTTCTCCGCCGATATCGCCCATGAATTACGCACGCCGCTGTCGAACCTGCTGACCCACACCCAGGTCACCCTGACCCGGCCGCGCAGCCTGGACGAATACCGCGAAGCGCTGCACGGCAACCTCGAAGAGCTGCAATGGATGGCGCAACTGGTCAACGACATGCTTTACCTGGCCAAGGCCGACCACGGCCTGCTGATGCCCAACCGTGAGCCATTGGCGTTGCACGAGGAAGTCGATGCGCTGCTGGAGTATTACGCGCCACTGGCCGAGGACGCCCAGGTCCGGCTGGCGCGCAACGGCGCCGCCACGCTGGACGGCGACCGGCATATGCTGCGCCGCGCCTTGTCCAACCTGCTCGACAATGCGCTGCGCTACACCGCACAGGGAGGAGATATTCAGGTAGGTATCGAGGAAAGTGGCGGGCAACTACGCCTGGAAGTGGTCAACCGCGGCGAGCCGATCGATCCGGCGCTGCTGCCGCGGCTGTTCGATCGTTTCTACCGCGCCGACCCGGCACGCCGGGCCGGCAGCAGCGAACATGCGGGGCTGGGCCTGGCCATCACCCAATCCATCGTCCGTGCCCATGGCGGGACGCTGCGCGCCGAATCGGCCGATGGCTGGACGCGTTTCATCATCCAGCTACCGGCCGCCTGACAACGCCGTTTACTCGTAGCGCAGCGCCATGGCCGGCTCGACCTGCGATGCACGCCAGGCCGGGTAAATCGTCGCGAGAAAGCTCATCACCAGGCCGGCGCTGCAGATCAGCGCCACATCGCCCCACTGCAACTCCGATGGCAGCGAGCTGATGAAATACACGTCAGAGGTGAAGATATGCTGGCCGCTGATGCGCTCCAGCCAACCCACCAGCGCGCTGACATTCAACGCCGCTAACACCCCGAACACACCGCCGATCAGGGTGCCGACCACGCCGATCAGGCTGCCCTGAACCATGAACGCGCCCATGATCTGCCCGGGTGTTGCGCCGATGGTGCGCAGGATGGCGATATCCGCGCCCTTGTCGTTCACTACCATGATCAGGGTGGCGATGATGTTGAACGCCGCCACCGCGATGATCATCAGCAGCAACAGGCCGATCATGGTCTTTTCCATTTTCATGGCGCTGAACAGGCTGCCCTGGGTGTGGGTCCAGTCGTCGGCGCGGTACTGATCGCCAAGGCCCGCGACAATCGCCGCGGACACCGCCGGCGCGGCGTACAGATCCTTGAGCTTGAGGCGCACGCTCTGCACCTGGTTCGGCTCCCAACGCTGCATCTGCGCGGCGTCGGCCACATGGATCATGCCCATGGAGCCATCCAGCTCGGCGCCTACCTTGAAGATCCCGACCACGTTGAGGCGCTGCATGCGCGGGGTGATGCCACCCGCTTCGCTGCTCACCTCGGGCACGATCAAGGTCAGCTTGTCACCGACGCTCAGGCGGAAACGCCGCGCGGTGATTTCGCCGATGACCACGCCGAACTCGCCCGGCTTGAGGTCTTCCAGGCGACCCTGGACGATGTGCTCGGCGACGATCGAAACCTTGCCTTCCTGTTCCGGGTCGATGCCATTGATCTTGATCGGCTGCATCGAGCCCTTGTAGGAAAGCATGCCTTCCATTTCGGTGAAGGGCACCGCGGCGATGACCTCGGGATTCTTCAACGCGGCGGCGGCCACCGGCTGCCAGTCGTCCAGCGGCTTGACGCCGACGATGGTGGCGTGCGGCACCATGCCGAGGATGCGCGAGCTCATCTCGCGCTGGAAGCCGTTCATCACCGACAACACCACGATCATCGCCAGCACGCCCAGGGACAGGCCGATCATCGATGTCATGGAAATGAACGAGATGAAATGGTTGCGGCGCTTGGCGCGGGTGTAGCGCGCGCCGATGAAAATAGACAAGGGTCTGAACATGAACGGATGCACCCAGCAAGAATAACGGCCAGGGCGCCCGGCATCGGCACGGGCGCCCTCCTCGAATCAGATCGGAACCAGGTGACCCTCTTCCAGGCGCAGCACACGATCCATCTGCCGCGCCAGGTTCAGGTCATGGGTCACCACCAGGAACGCGGTCTGCGACGAGCTGCTCAGCTCGCGCATCAGGTCCTGGATGCCCTGGGCGGTGTGCTGGTCGAGGTTGCCGGTGGGCTCGTCGAGCATCACCAGGCCCGGCCGGTTGACCAGGGCGCGGGCGATGGCCACGCGCTGGCGCTCGCCACCGGAGAGTTCGGACGGCTTGTGGCTCAGGCGGTGACCGAGACCGACACGCTTGAGCAGCGCCTCGGCGCGCTCGCGGGCTTCCGGGATCGGCGTGCGGCCGATCAGCAGCGGCATGCACACGTTTTCCAGCGCGGTGAATTCCGGCAACAGGTGATGGAACTGGTAGACGAAGCCCAGCGCGCGGTTGCGCAGCAGGCCGCGGGCACGCTCGCCGAGGGCCGAAAGCTCCTCGCCGGCCAGCCAGACGCTGCCTTGGCTCGGCGTATCGAGGCCGCCCAGCAGGTTGAGCAAGGTGCTCTTGCCCGAACCGGAACTGCCGACGATCGCGACCCGCTCACCGGGGAGCAGTTCCAGTTGCAGGTTCGACAGCACCTGCACCGACTCCGGGCCTTCCTCATAGGATTTGCCCAGGTTGCGGCAACTCAGTACGGCTTTATCACTCATGCCCAACTCACTCATAACGAAGCGCCTCCGCGGGCTGGGTGCGTGCCGCACGCCAGGCCGGATACAGGGTGGCGAGGAAACTCAGGACCAGCGCCGCGCCACAGACCATCCACACGTCTTCGGCCATGATCCGCGACGGCAGGTAGTCGATGAAGTAGACATCGGCGTTGAGGAACTTGTGACCGATCAGCCGCTCGAGGCCGGCGATGGCGGCACTGACGTTGAGCGCCGCAAGGATCCCGACCGCGGCGCCGATGGCCGTGCCGACCACGCCGATCACCGTGCCCTGGACCATGAAGATCGCCATGATCTGCCGCGGCGTCGAACCAAGGGTCCGCAGGATCGCGATATCGCCGCGCTTGTCGTTCACCACCATCACCAGCGTGGAAATGATATTGAACGCCGCCACCGCGACGATCAGCAGCAGCAACAGGCCGATCATGGCCTTTTCCATGCGAATCGCCTGGTACAGGTTGCCGTAGCTGCGGGTCCAGTCGCGGGCATAGAACTCCTGCTCGCCCAGTTGCCGGGCAATGTTGTAGGCGTTGCGCGGGGCCTGGAACAGGTCGTCGAATTTCAGCCGCAGGCCCTGGACCTGATCAGCTTTCCAGCGGTGCAGGCGGGACAGGTCGGAGAGGTTGGTCAGGCCCAGGTAGCCGTCGATTTCACCGGCGCCGACATGGAAGATGCCGGTCACGGTGAAACGCTTCATGCGCGGGAACATCCCGGCCGGGGTGACAGTGACCTCGGGCGCGACGAAGGTCAGCTTGTCGCCGACGCTGACGCCCAGTTTGGCGGCCGCCTTGTCGCCGATCATGATGCCGAAGCTGCCGGGTTCCAGGTCTTCGAGGCGGCCTTCGCGGATGAAGTCGCCGATAATCGAAACCTTGCGCTCTTGCGCCGGGTCAACACCGTTGAGCAGTACCTTCTGTACCTTGCCTTCGTGGGTCAGCAAACCCTGCATCTGAGTGAATGGCGCTACCGCCAGCACGGACGGATTCTGCTTAACTCTATCGGCAAGGGCCGGCCAATCGCTCAGCGGTTGACCGGTCTCAAGCGTGGCATGAGGGACCATGCCCAGTACGCGGGTACGCATCTCATGATCGAAGCCGTTCATGACCGAGAGCACCACGATCATCACCACCACGCCGAGGGCGAGGCCGATCATCGAGGTCAGGGAAATGAACGAAACGAAGTGATTGCGCCGCTTGGCACGGGTGTAGCGCGTACCGATGTATACGAAAAGAGGTCTGAACATGTCGGGGCTTGTTCGGATGAAAGAGGAACGTCCTTGTGGCGGGGCCAGGACGGCGGATTTACACTCAGACCACCGCCGCTACCATGGGTTCGCCATGTCGACAATAGATGAAGAAGATCGCCGCGAATACTACCGTATCGAGGACCGGATCGCACTGGAAATTACCCCGCTGAGCGCGGCTGAAGCCCTTGGCACAGACTTGTTGCAGGATGATTCACCGCTGTTCAATCTGCTTAGCGAACTGCACCTCAGCGAGTTCGAATCCCAGCACCTGCTACGCCAGCTCAGCGAAAAGGATCGCACCCTGGCGGCCTTCCTCAAGGCCCAGAACAAACGCATCGACCTGCTCAGTGCAGTGGTGGCACAGACCCTGATCGGCGAGATTGGCGCGCCGCAGCCGGTCATCCTGTCCGAAGGCGGTGTCGAGTTCACGCACGCCAGCGCGTTCACGCCCGGCAGCCGCGTGGCACTGAAAATGGTGCTGATGCCGCGGGCCTCGGGCTTGCTGTTGCGAGCGAAAGTCACGCACTGTGACAAGAAGGCCGACGGCCATTACGAGATCGGTACCGAATTCGTCGATATCAGTGACGCCCAGCGTCAACTGCTGGCGCGCTACATCCTGCAACGGCAGGCGCAACAGCGCCGCCAGGCCCTGGAACAGAACGGCCCGGCAGCCTCCTGAGCTTCAGTCTTTCTTGAAGGAACAAACGTGACCCAGATTTACGGCCATCGTGGCGCCAAGGGCGAAGCCCCCGAAAACACCCTGACCAGCTTCCAGCAGTGCCTGAAACACGGCGTGCGGCGTTGCGAACTCGATCTGCACCTGTCAGCCGACAACGAACTGATGGTGATCCACGATCCTACCCTCAAGCGCACCACCGGCCGTCGCGGCAAGGTGGTGGAGCACAGCGCTGCGGAGCTTGTGACCTACGACGCACGCAACGGTGGTCCGGGCTGGGTGCAGCCGTGCCCGATCCCGCGCCTGGAAGAGTTGTTCGAGAAATGCCCGTTCGAGCACTGGCAACTGGAGGTCAAGAGCGCCTCGCGCACCCGCGCCGCCACCACGGTCCTGGCCATCCGGGAAATGGCCCAGCGCTTCGGCCTGCTCGACAAGGTGACCATCACCTCCAGCTCGCGGGAAGTGCTCGCCGCTGCCCTGGAACTGACGCCGGACATCTCACGTGGCCTGGTAGCGGAATACACCTGGCTCGACCCGCTGAAGGTCGCGCAGAACTATGGTTGTGAATTGCTGGCACTGAACTGGACGCACTGCAGCCCCGAACGCCTGGCCAAGGCCCAGCGCCAGGGGCTGCATGTGTCGGTGTGGACGGTCAACGAACCGGCGCTGATGCGTCGGCTCGCTGACTTCGGCGTAGACAGCCTGATTACAGACTTTCCCGGTTTGGCCACTGCCACCCTCGAGAATCGCTGAAATCGGTCTCCCCGGCCGGCTCAGGCCACCGGCCGGAGCCGCTCAAAAAAGCCGGTTGAGGCCGTCGTACGCAGCCACCCGATAGGCCTCGGCCATGGTCGGGTAGTTGAAGGTGGTGTTGACGAAGTACTTCAGCGTATTGCGCTCACCCGGCTGGTCCATGATGGCCTGGCCGATGTGGACGATCTCCGACGCCTGGTAGCCGAAGCAGTGCACGCCGAGGATTTCCAGGGTTTCGCGGTGGAACAGGATCTTCAGCATGCCTTGCGGCTCGCCGGCGATCTGCGCACGCGCCATGCTCTTGAAGAACGCCTTGCCGACTTCGTAAGGCACCTTGGCCTGGGTCAGCTCCTGCTCGTTCTTGCCGATCGAGCTGATCTCCGGAATGGTGTAGATCCCGGTCGGCACGTCGTTGACGAAGCGCCAGCTACCGTTGTCGACGATGCTGCCGGCCGCCGAGCGACCCTGGTCGTGGGCAGCACTGGCCAGGCTTGGCCAGCCGATCACGTCACCGGCGCCATAGATGTTCGGCACCTGGGTCCGGTAGGCTTCGTCGACTTCGATCTGGCCACGGCTGTTGACCTTGATGCCGATGTTTTCCAGGCCCAGGCGGTCGGTGTTGCCGGTACGGCCGTTGCACCAGAGCAAGGCGTCGGCCTTGATCTTCTTGCCCGATTTCAGGTGCAGGATCACACCGTTGTCCAGGCCTTCGACACGCTCGTAGTCTTCGTTGTGGCGAACAGTGATGTTGTTGTTGCTGAAGTGATAGCTCAGGGCCTGGGAGATTTCCGAGTCCAGGAAGCTGAGCAACTGGCCACGGTTGTCCACCAGTTCCACCAACACGCCGAGACCGCTGAAGATCGACGCGTATTCGCAGCCGATCACACCAGCGCCGTAGACGATCAGTTTGCGCGGGGTGTGGCCGAGGCTGAGGATGGTGTCGCTATCGTAGATACGCGGGTGGTGGAAATCGATATCGGCCGGGCGATAAGGACGCGAGCCAGTGGCGATGATGATGTGCTTGGCCACCAGCTTCTCGACCACACCGTTGGCGCAGACCACTTCGATGGTCTGCTCGTCGGCGAAGCTGCCGGTGCCGACGAACACGTCGACGCGGTTGCGGGCGTAGTAGCCGGTACGCGAAGCGACCTGCTTGGAGATCACCTTTTCCGCGCTTTTCAGCACGTCAGGGAACGAGAACCAGCGCGGCTCACCAATGGCCCGGAACATCGGGTTGGTGTTGAACTGCATGATCTGGCGCACCGAGTGACGCAGGGCCTTGGACGGGATGGTGCCCAGATGGGTGCAGTTGCCGCCGACCTGACGACGGCTATCGACCATCGCTACCTTGCGTCCTGCTTTGGCGGCATTCATTGCCGCCCCTTCTCCTGCGGGGCCGGAACCCAGCACCACTACGTCGTAGTTGTAGACAGCCATGCGTACTCCTTCAGAACAGGCCCGGGCGCCAGGTCAGCGGCCGGGGCTTCGATCATGACGCCTCGGGGGGCGCCATGAAAAAATTCGGGTGCAGTCTAATCAAGCTTGAACGGCGCGCACATTAACCCTTGGTCGCGTCGTAGGCTATTTTTCTCTGCACTACATGCAAGACATTCATTTCTCGTTCGTTGCGTCGCCCGTTCCGACGATTCGCTCGAATGCCGGGGTCACACGGGCAATGAACCCCGTCTCGGCCCGCACCACAAATACGGCGGCGAGGTCCTGTGCCACGGCAAACTCCCAGCCCTGCTCCGGGCCCAGTATCAGCAACAGCGTGGAATAACCGTCAGCCACCAGCGCGGAGGGATCGAACACCGTCACCGCCGCCAGCGCATGCGCGACCGGCCGGCCAAGACGGGCGTCGAAGGTGTGGGAAAAACGCTGGCCATTCTCCTCGAAATAGTTGCGGTAGTCACCCGACGTCGACACACCAAGGCCGTCGATACTGAGCACCTGCTGGGCAATCTGGCGGTCTTCGCGCGGCAGTTCCAGAGCGACCCGCCAGGGACTGTCGTCAGGCTTGTACCCCACGGCCTTGAGCTCGCCCGTGACCTCCACCAGCATATTGTTGATGCCCAGGGCGCGCAGGCGCTCGACGATCAGATCAACACTGTAGCCGGCGGCGATGCTGTTGAAGTCCAGCTCCAGGGCGATGTCCTTGCACAACTGCTCGCCGTCGATGCGCAGATGGCCCTGGCCAATACGCTGGCGCACCTCTGCCAGCCGGTTCGGATCGGGGATTTTCTCCTCCCGCGCCAGGGGACCGAACCCCCACAGGTCCAGCAGCGGCTCGACACTCAGGTCGAAGGCCCCACCACTTTCGCGCCACAGCGTGTCGCCCAGTTGCACCAGCTTGAGCACACCTTCCGGCATGACCTGACAGCTGCCTGCGGGCAGACGATTGAAGCGCGCGACCATGGAATCGCTACGGTAGGTGGAAAACTGCTGGTCGATGCTCGCGAGAATGCCCTCGATCTCGCGCTGCACCTGCTCCGCATCCGGCCCCTCGGCGGGCCGCACGTACTGCACGGTGTAGCTGCTGCCCATGGTGGGGCCGCTGATGCGCTCGACCGGGTCGTCCTTTTCGCAGCCGGCCAACATCAACAAAGCACAGAGGGTGCCCAAGGCTGCTTTCAAAACGCTCCTCCTTACTCGGCCGGCTTCACAACGCTCAAAAAAAACGGGAACCCGTAGGTTCCCGTTCTTTTCAACACACCAAGAAGCTTAGCGTGGGAATGCAGGCGGGTTCACACCAGCCATGTCTTCCATCACGCGCACTACCTGGCAGCTGTAACCGAACTCGTTGTCGTACCAGACGTACAGAACAACGCGGCTGTCGTTGCAGATAGTCGCTTCGGCATCGACCACACCCGCGTGGCGGGAGCCGACGAAGTCGGTGGAGACCACTTCCTGGGAGCTCACGTAGTCGATCTGCTTGTGCAGTTCCGAGTGCATGGCGGTCTGACGCAGGTACTCGTTGATCTCGTCGCGCGAGGTCGCCTTTTCCAGGTTCAGGTTCAGGATGGCCATGGAGACGTTCGGCGTCGGAACGCGGATGGCGTTGCCGGTCAGCTTGCCCTTCAGGACAGGCAGAGCCTTGGCGGCGGCGGTAGCAGCGCCAGTCTCGGTGATCACCATGTTCAGCGGCGCGGCGCGGCCACGACGGCTGCCCTTGTGGAAGTTGTCGATCAGGTTCTGGTCGTTGGTGAACGAGTGAACGGTTTCGACGTGGCCGTTGATGATGCCGTACTTGTCATTCACGGCTTTCAGCACCGGCACGATGGCGTTGGTGGTGCAGGAAGCGGCGGAGATGATCTTGTCGTCGGCGGTGATTTCGCCGTGGTTGATGCCGTGAACGATGTTCTTCAGCGCGCCCTTGCCAGGTGCGGTGAGGATCACACGGGCAGCGCCCGGGCAGGCCAGGTGCTGGCCCAGGCCGTCGGCGTCACGCCATACACCGGTGTTGTCGACGATCAGGGCATTGTTGATGCCGTACTGGGTGTAGTCGACTTCACTCGGGCTCTTGGCATAGATCACCTGGATCAGGTTGCCGTTGGCGGTGATGGTGTTGTTTTCTTCGTCGATGGTGATGGTGCCATCGAACGGACCGTGAACCGAGTCACGGCGCAGCAGGCTGGCACGCTTGACCAGATCGTTCTCGGCGCCTTTGCGCACAACGATGGCCCGCAGGCGCAGGCCGTCGCCGCCACCGGTTTTCTCGATCAGGATGCGCGCCAACAGGCGGCCGATGCGACCGAAGCCGTACAGGACAACGTCGGTGCCTTTGCGTGCGGAAGCGTTCTGCTGACCGACGACTTCAGCCAGTTCTTCGCGAACGAACTGCTCGGCGCTACGGCCATTGCCTTCCAGCTTGAACTTGTTGGCCAGCTTGCCGAGGTCAACCGAAGCAGCGCCCAGTTTCAGCTCGCTCATGGCCTTGAGCAGGGGGAATGTCTCGTGGACGGACAGTTCGGTTTCGTCAGTCTGGCGATGGCGAGCAAAGCGGTGAGCCTTGAGGATCGCGATCACCGAACGGTTGATCAGGCTACGGCCATAGATCGAGCTCACCACGTTGTTATTGCGGTAGAGCTGACCGATAAGCGGGATCATCGCTTCTGCAAGTGCTTCACGATCGATCCACTCACCAAGACACTGGTCGGGCTTCTGAGTCACGGGAACCTTCCACATGTAGGGACAGAAAAAAGGGGCTACATTATGACGCCGCATATCGCTTCGAGCAATGAGCGCCTGTCGACAGTCCCACCTGAAAGGATTTTGCCCGCTGCACGCCTGACAGCACGGGCATTGGCCCGTTACAATCGGCCTCTTTGTCGCAACGCTTGGAGCTCGACCTCCCGTGCCTGTTCTGCGTCTACCGCACCTTCCGGCCACTGCCGGCAAACAAACCTGGGGCAACCTGCCCGGCGCCGCACTCAGCCTGGCCATCGCCGAAGCTGCCAGTGCCGCCAAACGCTTCACCCTGCTGCTGACCGCCGACAGCCAGAGCGCTGACCGGCTGGAGCAGGAGCTGCGTTTCTTCGCGCCTGAACTGGCGGTATTGCCGTTCCCCGACTGGGAAACCCTGCCCTACGACCTGTTCTCGCCGCACCAGGACATCATTTCGCAACGGATCGCCAGCCTGTACCGGCTGCCGGAGCTGGACCACGGCATTCTCGTGGTGCCGATCACCACCGCCCTCCATCGCCTGGCGCCAACCCGCTTCCTGCTGGGCAGCAGTCTGGTGCTGGACATCGGCCAGAAGCTCGACGTCGAGCAAATGCGCACGCGCCTGGAAGCCAGCGGCTACCGCTGCGTCGACACGGTCTACGAGCACGGTGAATTCGCCGTTCGCGGCGCATTGATCGACCTGTTCCCGATGGGCAGCAAGCTGCCATACCGGATCGACCTGTTCGACGATGAAATCGAAACCCTGCGTACCTTCGACCCGGAAACCCAGCGTTCCATCGACAAGGTCGAGTCGGTGCGCCTGCTGCCCGCGCGGGAATTCCCGCTGCAGAAGGACGCCGTCACCCGCTTCAAGGCGCGCTTTCGCGAGCGCTTCGACGTCGATTTCCGCCGCAGTGCGATCTTCCAGGACCTGACCAGCGGGATCATCCCCGCCGGCATCGAGTACTACCTGCCGCTGTTTTTCGACGAAACCTCGACCCTGTTCGACTACCTGCCCCAGGACACCCAGGTGTTTTCCCTGCCGGGCGTGGAACAGGCCGCCGAACACTTCTGGAACGATGTGCGTGGCCGCTATGAAGAGCGCCGCATCGACCCGACCCGCCCGCTGCTGCCACCCGCCGAGCTGTTCCTGCCGGTGGAAGACTGCTTCGCCCGGCTCAAAGGCTGGCCGCGCATCGTCGCCAGCCCGGACGACATCGAGGGCGGTGGCGGCCGTGAGCGCTTCCCCGCGCGCAAGCTGCCGAACCTGGCCATCGAAGCCAAGGCCAGCCAGCCGCTGGCCGCGCTGTCGGCGTTCCTCGATGATTTCCCCGGCCGGGTGCTGTTCACCGCCGAGTCGGCGGGCCGCCGTGAAGTGCTGCTGGAGCTGCTCGAACGCCTGAAGCTGCGTCCGCAGACCGTGGAAGGCTGGGAAGACTTCGTCACCGGCAAGGACCGCCTGGCGATCACCATCGCGCCGCTGGACGACGGCCTGGTACTCGACGACCCGGCCGTGGCGCTGGTCGCCGAAAGCCCGCTGTTCGGCCAGCGCGTCATGCAGCGCCGGCGCCGGGAAAAACGCAGCGACGTCAACAACGACGCGGTCATCAAGAACCTCACCGAACTGCGCGAAGGCGCGCCGGTGGTGCATATCGACCACGGCGTCGGCCGCTACCTGGGCCTGGCGACGCTGGAAATCGACAGCCAGGTCGCCGAGTTCCTCACCCTCGAATACGCCGAGGGCGCCAAGCTCTATGTGCCCGTCGCCAACCTGCACCTGATCGCCCGCTACACCGGCAGCGACGATGCCCTGGCGCCGCTGCACCGGCTCGGCTCCGAGACCTGGCAGAAAGCCAAGCGCAAGGCCGCCGAACAGGTCCGTGACGTGGCCGCCGAACTGCTCGACATCTACGCCCGCCGTGCCGCGCGCAAAGGCTACGCCTTCGCCGACCCGGCCGCCGACTACGCCACCTTCAGCGCCGGTTTCCCTTTCGAGGAAACCCCGGACCAACAGTCCGCCATCGAAGCCGTGCGCGAAGACATGCTCGCCGCCAAGCCGATGGACCGCCTGGTCTGCGGCGACGTCGGCTTCGGCAAGACCGAAGTGGCGATGCGCGCGGCGTTCATCGCCGTGCACAGCGGCCGTCAGGTGGCGATCCTGGTGCCGACCACCCTGCTCGCCCAGCAGCACTACAACAGCTTCCGCGACCGCTTCGCCGACTGGCCGGTGAGCGTGGAAGTGATGAGCCGCTTCAAATCGGCCAAGGAAATCAGCAGCGCCATGGCCGAACTGGCCGAGGGCAAGATCGACATCGTCATCGGCACCCACAAGCTGCTGCAGGACGACGTCAAGTTCAAAGACCTGGGCCTGGTCATCATCGACGAAGAGCACCGCTTCGGCGTGCGCCAGAAAGAGCAGCTCAAAGCCCTGCGCAGCGAAGTCGACATCCTCACCCTGACCGCCACGCCGATCCCGCGCACGCTGAACATGGCGGTGTCGGGCATGCGCGACCTGTCGATCATCGCCACCCCGCCGGCGCGGCGCCTGTCGGTGCGCACCTTCGTCATGGAGCAGAACAAGAGCACCATCAAGGAGGCGCTGCTGCGCGAGCTGTTGCGCGGCGGCCAGGTCTACTACCTGCACAACGACGTGAAGAGCATCGAGAAATGCGCCGCCGACCTCGCCGAGCTGGTGCCCGAGGCCCGCATCGGTATCGGCCACGGGCAGATGCGCGAACGCGAACTTGAACAGGTGATGAGCGACTTCTACCACAAGCGCTTCAACGTGCTGATCGCCTCGACCATCATCGAGACCGGCATCGACGTGCCGAGCGCCAACACCATCGTCATCGAGCGCGCCGACAAGTTCGGCCTGGCGCAGTTGCACCAGTTGCGCGGCCGGGTCGGACGCAGTCACCACCAGGCCTACGCCTACCTGCTGACACCGCCGCGCCAGCAAATCAGCGCCGACGCGGAAAAACGCCTGGAAGCCATCGCCAACACCCAGGACCTGGGGGCCGGTTTCGTCCTGGCGACCAACGACCTGGAGATCCGCGGCGCCGGCGAGCTGCTCGGCGAAGGCCAGAGCGGGCAGATCCAGGCCGTCGGGTTCACCCTGTACATGGAAATGCTTGAACGCGCGGTCAAGGCCATCCGCAAGGGCACCCAGCCGAACCTCGACCAGCCGCTGGGCGGCGGGCCGGAAATCAACCTGCGGTTGCCGGCACTGATTCCCGAGGATTACCTGCCCGACGTCCATGCCCGCCTGATCCTGTACAAGCGCATCGCCTCGGCGGTGGACGAGGAAGGTCTCAAGGACCTGCAAGTGGAGATGATCGACCGCTTCGGCCTGTTGCCCGAGCCGACCAAGAACCTGGTACGCCTGACCCTGCTCAAGTTGCAGGCGGAAAAGCTCGGCATCAAGAAAGTCGATGCCGGCCCCAATGGCGGCAAGATCGAGTTCGAGGCCGAGACACCGGTCGATCCGCTGGTGCTGATCAAACTGATCCAGGGTCAGCCCAAGCGCTACAAGTTCGAAGGCGCTACGCAATTCAAGTTCATGGTGCCCATGGAGCGCGCCGATGAACGATTCACCACACTGGAAGCGCTGTTCGAGCGCCTGACACCGAAAACCGCTTGAAGGAAGATCCATGCGCGCCATTCGTAACCTGAGCCTGCTGCTGGCGTTGTGCTCGCCAGCAGCCTTTGCCGACACCCAATACCTGATCGAGATGATCCTGGTGCGGCAGAACGCCGTGCCTGCCGTCACCAGCCAGTTCGCCCCGGAAAACTGGAGCGATGGCGCCAAGCCGGTCGCCGACTACGACATTCGCCAGCCGCTCCTCACCGAGCAGGCCGAGCGCCTTGCCGCCGACAGCCAGTACAGCGTGCTGCTGCACAAGGCCTGGCAGCAGAACGTCGGCGCCGAAGGCTCGAAAATCGCCTTCAGCGATGGCCAGGAACAGTTCGGCCACTTCCCCATCGAGGGCAACCTGAGCGTGAGCGAAGGCCGCTTCATCGGCGTCGAGGCCACTCTGTGGGTCAACCAGTTCGACGCCAATGGCGGCGTGCTTCAGAGCGAGCAGTTCAAGCAAAGCAACAGCAACGTCAAGAACGCCGAGCTGACCTACCTCGATGGCGGACACCTGGCGCTGGTGTTGAAGATTCGCAAGGCCGGTACTCCCGCCAACGCAGCGCCCGACCCTGCACTGATGGAGCAGTAACGGAATGCCGGGGCCGCTCGATTCGCTGCTTGCCGACGGCAAGTGGAAAGAGGGATTCAGCCACAACGCCCTGAGTCGAGGACTACGTTATGCAGAAGATCAGCGTGTCAGCATCAAGAGCAACGGCGGCGACATAATCCTCGCCACCTGCGCAGGCTCAGGCGGCAATCGTTACCAGCAGACCATTTCCGCCTTCACTCGCGCGGGACGTCCCGGGCTTACTTGCCGCTGCTCGTGCCCGGTCAGCCAGAGTTGCAAGCACTGCGCCGCCGTGTTGTTCCATGCCCAGCAAAAGCTCACGGCCGGCACAGGGCAGGAAATGCCCAGCGACCTGCAAACCTGGCTGGACGGCCTCGAGAAGCCTCGCGCAGACAGCGGCGCGGCCAAACCGGACCGGCAAGGTCGCGGTGTCTACTACTTCATCCGGCTCGAAAACGGTACACCCTTCCTCAATGTGAAGAAGGGCACGCGCCAACCCGATGGCCGCATCCAGGTTGCCCGGCTGCACTCGATCTATGACCTGCTGTACGAACCGCCGAAGTTTGTGATGCCCGAGGACCGCGAGATTCTTCTGCGGCTCAACCGCAAGCCCGGCAGTTACCAGATGAGCTTCCCGCTAGACGACCCACATGACGGCGAACTGTTCCAGCAAGCCTTGGACACCGGCCGACTGATGATCGACGAGGACATGCCTCCCGTGCAGCCCGGCCCTTCCCGGCACGGCGAGTTTCGCTGGGTACGCATGAACAACGGCAACTACCGCGGCGACTGGTATGACGGCGAGGAGCCGGTAGGCATGACGCTCCCCTTCCAGCCGCTGTATTACTTGAGCGGATTGACCTTGCAGGCCGGCCTGCTCCAGCACGACCTGGACCCTTACGTCGCCCTGCAACTGACCCGCGCCCCGGACGTTCCGGAGCCGCTGGTGGCACAACTCAGCCACCGCCTGAGCGCGCTGAATCAACAGGTCCCGACCCCGACAAAATTGCAGGAAGAAACAATCGACCATCTAAGCCCTGTTGCCCACCTGATCCTGGGCAGCCACGAATTCAGCGCCTACGCCCCGAAAACCGGGCGCATGCAACGGCAACTGCAACACCGCGCCGCGCTCTCTTTCAACTATGACGGCGTCCGCGCCAGCGGCACCGACGGAAAATCCCCGACCCGCCTGGTCGGCAGCACCACCCAACATATTCAGCGCGACACACAGGCCGAACAGGTGTTCAGGAAAACCCTGCAACGCTGGGGCTTCAAGGTCGCCACCCGGCAAAGCAAGGCGCTGCCGGAGACTGCCGGGGAACTGCTCCTGCTCGACACCGACCAGCAGTGGCTGGCATTCGCCCGCGAGGGCATCCCGGCGTTGCGCGAGGCCGGCTGGGAACTCGAGATCCACGATGACTTCGCGTTCATCCTGCAGGAGGTCGACGACTGGTACGCCGATATCGAGGAAAATCCCAGCCAACAGTGGTTCGACCTGGAACTGGGCATCGTCGTCAACGGCGAGCGTCACAGCCTTCTGCCGATCCTCCTGCACCTGCTGCGCAGCAACCCCGAACTGCTTCGGTCCGGCGAACTGGCCAGACGCGGTGACGACGAACACCTGCTGATCGACCTGAATCGCCACCGCCATGGCAGCGCCGCAGCCCGCGTCGCCCTGCCCTACGCGCGCATCAAGCCGCTGATGGCCACCTTGGGCGAGCTGTACCTGACCGAAAATGATGGCCGCTCACTGCGCCTTGCCGCACCGGATGCGGCGCGCCTGAGCAACCTGGACGAGGTGCCCCTCACCTGGCTCGGCGGCGAACGTGTACGCGACTTCGCGACGCGCCTTAAAAGCGCCCAGTACACCGAAGTCCAGGCACCGGAAGGCCTCAATGCCACGCTGCGCCCCTATCAACTGGAAGGCCTGAGCTGGCTGCAAACACTGCGCAGCCTGGACATCGGCGGCCTGCTTGGCGACGACATGGGCCTGGGCAAGACCCTGCAGACCCTCAGCCATGTGCTGACGGAAAAGAACGCCGGCCGCCTGCAGAGTCCGGCACTTGCCGTCATGCCCACCAGCCTGATCCCGAACTGGCTGGACGAAGCCGAGCGCTTCACCCCGCAACTGCGCGTGATCGCCCTGCACGGGCCGGGCCGCACCAAGCACTTCGCCAATCTGAAGGACTACGACCTGGTACTCAGCACCTACGCGCTGCTGCCCCGGGACCTGGAGCACTTCACCCCGATCGACTGGCACCTGGTGATCCTCGATGAAGCGCAGAACATCAAGAACGCCACCAGCAAGGCCGCACAAGCCGCGCGCGAGCTAAAGGCCACCCAGCGCCTGTGCCTGACCGGCACGCCCATGGAAAACAACCTCGGCGAACTCTGGTCGATCTTCCACTTCCTGATGCCGGGCTGGCTGGGCGACAGCAAACGCTTCGCCCGCGACTACCGCACCCCGATCGAAAAACATGGCGACGGCGAACGCATGAGCCACCTGGCGGGCCGCATTCGTCCGTTCCTGTTGCGCCGCACCAAGGAGCAGGTGGCCAAGGAACTGCCGGCCAAGAGCGAGATCATCCACTGGGTCGACCTCAGCGATGCCCAGCGCGATACCTATGAAACGGTGCGCGTGGCCATGGACAGCAAGGTCCGCGCCGAAATCACCCGCAGCGGTGCGGCGCGCAGCCAGATCGTCATCCTTGATGCCCTGCTGAAGCTGCGTCAGGTGTGCTGTGACCTGCGCCTGGTGGCCAACGCCAATGTCAAAGGTCCGCAGTCCGACAAGGGCAAGCTGGGCAGCCTGATGGACATGCTCGATGAGCTGCTCAACGAAGGCCGGCGCATCCTGCTGTTCTCGCAGTTCACCTCGATGCTGGCGTTGATCGAAGAAGAACTGCAAAAGCGCAAGGTGAGCTACAGCCTGCTGACCGGCGACACCAAGGACCGTCGCACGCCCGTGCAGCAGTTCCAGAACGGCGAAACGCCCGTGTTCCTGATCAGCCTGAAAGCCGGCGGCACCGGGCTGAACCTGACTGCGGCCGATACGGTGATCCACTACGACCCCTGGTGGAACCCGGCCACGGAAAACCAGGCCACCGACCGCGCCTACCGCATAGGCCAGGACAAGCCGGTATTCGTCTACAAGCTGATCACCCGCGGAACCGTGGAAGAGAAGATCCAGAAGCTGCAAAAAGACAAAGCCGCCCTGGCTGCAGGGCTGCTTGAAGGAAATGAGGCGGGTCAGTGGAAGCTGGCGGCGGACGATATCGAAGCGCTGTTCGCGCCGCTGCCGGAAAGCAAGAAAGCCAAGTGATGAAGGCAACAGCCCGCCGCCTCTCGACGGCGGGCATGCTCGGCAATCAGTCGACCAACTGGGCCTGTTTCAAGGCGCCCAGCGCTTCCAGCCAGCGCGGCTGCTGGCGGTAGTCGGTACGAGCAAAGCCCTGGCCGCGCATGGCCGCGATGCGCGGCGATGGCGTGACCTTCAAGCGCTGGGCAGCACTCAGGGCCAGCTCGGCCGCCGCCCGGTCATTGCACACCAGGCCCATGTCGCAACCGGCGGTCAACGCGGCCTCGATGCGGCTGGCCGCATCGCCAACCACGTGGGCGCCGGCCATGGACAGGTCATCGCTGAAAATCACCCCGTCGAAGCCCAACTCGCCACGCAGGATGTCTTGCAGCCAGCGGCGGGAGAAGCCTGCCGGCTGGTTGTCGACCTGTGGATAAATCACGTGGGCCGGCATCACTGCGGCCAGTTGGCCGCTCAGACGGGTGAACGGCACCAGGTCCGCCGCGCGGATCTGCTCCAGGCTGCGCTCGTCAGTAGGAATAGCCACATGGGAGTCGGCTTCCGCCCAGCCGTGGCCGGGGAAGTGCTTGCCACAGGCGGCCATGCCGGCGGCGTTCATGCCGCGGATGAAAGCGCCGGCGAGCGCGGTCGCCCGCTCAGGATCGCCTTCGAAAGCGCGGCTGCCGACCACGGCACTGCGCTGGTGGTCGAGGTCCAGCACCGGCGCGAAGCTCAGGTCCAGGCCGACCGCCAGGACTTCAGTGGCCATCAGCCAACCGCACTGCTCCGCCAGGTACTCGGCATTGGGATTGTCGGCAATTGCACGCATCGCCGGCAGGCGCACGAAGCCCTGGCGCAGGCGCTGCACGCGGCCGCCTTCCTGGTCGACGGCAAGGATCAGCTCAGGGCGAATGGCGCGGATCGACGCGGTCAGCTCGCGCACCTGGCGCGGGCTGTCGATATTGCGCGCAAAAATGATCAGGCCGGCCACTTCGGGCTGGCGCAGGAGGTGGCGGTCTTCGGCGGTCAGCCAGGTACCGGCGATATCCACCATCAGGGAGCCTTGCAGGCTGGCACTCATAAATGATCCTTCAGTTGACGGGGGCGCTGGCCCACTGCGGGCAGGCGGCTTCTTCTATTTGCACCGGACAATGCGCCGGAACCCGCTCGAACAGGCTCACCAGATCGGCATTGCGCAGGCGCACGCAGCCATGGGACAGCGGCACGCCCATGGGTTCCGTGTCAGGTGTGCCATGCAGGTAAATATAACGACGGAAGGTGTCCACCGCACCGAGGCGGTTGCGGCCGGGCTCGCAGCCACTGAGCCAGAGAATCCGCGAGAGGATCCAGTCGCGCCCGGGAAATTGCGCGTGCAGGGCGGGCGTCCAGGTTTCGCCGGTCCAGCGTCGCCCGCGAAGCACCGCGCCTTGAGGCAGCCCGACGCCGATCTTCGCGCGCACCTGATGCAGGCCGCGCGGCGTGCAGCCGGAGCCATTGCTTTCACCTGGACCATTGAGCGCCGTGGACACCGGCAGACGCACGACCAGACGGCCTTGGGAGAACCCGTAGAGGCATTGGTCGGCGAGGGAAATATGCAGCAGATCGAGAGTAGACATGGGGCGCTAGCTTAGCCGAAGCCAGTCGTCGCGCCCAGTCGCGAATCAGGCCTTGGCCGGTGCCGGCGTGCTGCTCGACTTGTTGCGCGGACGCAATTGCGCGGCAGCCATCGCCTCGTCCGTGACACCGCTGTCGGCACGCATGCCGGCGGCGAGAAACGGCACCATCAGGCGCATAACCTGCTCGATGGAGGTATTGATGCCGAAATCGGTTTCCGCGATGGCCCGCAATGCCTTGATCCCGGACATGCTGAACGCGGCGGCACCGAGCATGAAGTGCACGCGCCAGAACAGCTCGATGGGCGGGATGCGCGGAGCGGCTTCATTGACCAGCAGCATGTAGCGGCGGAACACTTTGCCGTACATGTCTTCCAGGTAACGCCGCAGGTGCCCCTGGCTCTGACTGAAGGCCAGGCCCAGCAAACGCATGAAGATGGACAGGTCGTTGCCGCTGCGTGGCTGCACCACCAGCGCCTGCTCCACCAGCATCTCCAGCAGCTCTTCCAGGTTCGGCTTGTGCTCCGGACGCGCCTGTCGGCGATCCAGTTCACGCTCGAGGCTCTGGCAGAAAGGCCCGAGGAAACGCGAGAAGACCGCCTGGATCAGCGCCTTCTTCGAACCAAAGTGATAGTTGACCGCGGCCAGATTGACTCCGGCTTTGCTGGTGATCAGCCGCAACGACGTTTCAGCGAACCCTTTTTCCGCGAACAGCTGCTCGGCAGCATCGAGAATGCGTTCAACGGTTTCCGATTGGGCCATGGGTAATCCACCTGACAAACAGTTGTTTGAAACATACGTTTCATGGTCGTGACTGTCAAGTCAGGCGGGCAATTAGATCACAGCTTCAGGCGCCAGGCGGGCAAAGTTCACGCGGCTTTTTCCGACTGCTTGCAGCTTCATGCTTGCAGCGACACTTCTACTGTATATAATCCCAGTCACTGTATAAAAAGACAGAGCCATCGACATGCTAAAACTGACGCCACGCCAAGCTGAGATTCTGGCTTTTATCAAGCGCTGCCTGGAAGACAACGGCTTCCCCCCTACCCGGGCTGAAATCGCCCAGGAACTGGGCTTCAAGTCTCCCAACGCCGCCGAGGAGCACCTCAAGGCGCTGGCGCGAAAAGGCGCCATCGAAATGACCCCCGGTGCTTCCCGCGGCATTCGCATCCCCGGCTTCGAAGCACGCCAGAGCCAGGACGACAGCTCGCTGCCGATCATCGGTCGCGTGGCCGCCGGCGCGCCGATCCTCGCCCAGCAACACATCGAGGAATCCTGCGCCATCAACCCCACCTTCTTCCATCCTCGCGCCGACTACCTGCTACGCGTGCACGGCATGAGCATGAAGGACGTCGGCATTTACGACGGCGACCTGCTGGCCGTACACACCTGCCGTGAAGCGCGCAATGGTCAGATCGTCGTAGCCCGACTGGGTGACGAAGTGACGGTCAAGCGCTTCAAACGTGAAGGCAGCAAGGTCTGGCTGCTTGCGGAGAATCCCGAATTCGCGCCCATCGAGGTGAACCTGAAAGAACAGGATCTGGTGATCGAGGGTTTGAGTGTCGGCGTCATTCGCCGATAAATCAGGAGGCGTCATGCAGTTTCCACACGCACCACAGCAAGTACAGTTAACCCTGTTCGAGGCATTCCTGGCCCAGCCGGTCCTGCCGAAGCTGAAAACCGAAGCGCCCGCACGCGTCAGCAGCACCCCGGACGCGTTCAGCGAGTTGTCTTTCCGTGGTGCGCTGGAGCACTGCCAGAATCTGCTGGCGCCGATCCTGCGTGAGCTGAGTGAAGAACAGGATGCCCGCTGGCTGACCCTGATCGCCCCGCCCGCCAGCCTGACGCAGACCTGGCTGCGCGAAGCCGGGCTCAACCGCGAACGTATCCTGATCCTGCAACCACGCGGCAATCAAAGCGCGATGCAACTGGCCTGCGACGCCCTGCGCCTCGGCCGCAGCCACACCGTGGTGAGCTGGCTGAACCCGGTCAGCGCCGCCGCGCGGCAACAACTGACCCGTGCCGCACGCGCCGGTAGCGCGCAAAGCCTGAATATTCGTTTGGGCTGATACTTGAATTGACCCGCGAGAGTCCGGCTTCCTCATTGCGAGGAAGCCCGGTCACCATCAATGAAGGACCCGCGGACCTTCGTCCCGCTCGATCTCACCTTCCACCAGACGACCTGCCATCTGCACGCCAACGCTGAGCATGGCCTTGGCCACCTCTACATGCTGGCCCTGCAGGAACGCCTTGGCGTCTTCGGAGAAGTTCAGGGTTACCAACGAACCCTCGTCCTCGGCACGGCGCAGCTCGATCCGGCCATCAGGCAACTCGACAATTTCTAGAAAGGACGTGGGCATATCAGGAATGTTCTCCAGGAAAGACCGGCATTGTAACAGTGACCGTTACGATCAGCACTCACTCAACCCCTCGCGAAAACGGACGGCAAGCTTCTTCAGATTCTGCCGCCACTCCTCCAATTCCTCCCGAGAAAGCGGCGCCACCTCGGGTGCGTCGAGGCTGACAGCATGAATCAACGGCTGAGTAACATCGCCTTTCGGGGCTTTTGTTGCGACCGGCGGTTTGAACAAATCGGAATAAGCTTTTAACAGTCGTGCCAGCCAGGTCTCTGATTGCTGGGCCAGTTCCACCAGTTCGGCCATTTCCGGAATGGCGATCGCTTCCAGCACCTCAGGGGTCAGCAAGGCCTCAGCCCGTGGCGCGGCGGCCTGTGGCAACCGATAGAAGCCGGCGATTTCATGGCACAGCCCCAGCAGTGCACCGTAGAGGTGAAACAACGTTGACTCGCGCTCGGCCTGGAGCAGCGCCTGGGCGTTCATGGCCCGACTCTCCTGAGCCTTGCCCATACCTTCAAGCGCAAGGCCGGCGAAGAAAATTTTCTGATTGGTACGGGTATAGAGTTCCTGGGCCATGAAGGCGCTCTCCGATAAGGCTGCGGGGCGAGGTCTGTCAGTTTCGGGGAAGCGTTTCCCCCGCGCAAGGATCTGTGATGGATAAGGTCCGTCCAGACAAACAAAAAAGCCGTGCCCGACACTGTCAGACACGGCCCTCGAACGCGAAGATCAGCGCTTAGCGCTTGTCTTCGACCTTCCACGCATTGCCGTCATAGAACGCACGCCAGCCGGTCGGCTTGCCTTCCACTTCGGTCTGCACGTACTGCTCCTTGGTCTTGCGGCTGTAGCGAATCACCGCCGGGCGACCATCCGGATCCTTCTGCGGTGCTTCGCAGAGGAAGTGATACTTCGGATCGATCTCATGCTTGTGCGGGATGATCTCGATCACCAGCGGCGCGCGGGTTTCGCGGTTTTTCGGGAACTGGCTGGCAGCCAGGAACAGCCCGGAAGCACCGTCACGCAGCACGTAGGTGTCGTTGACCTTCTCGCACTTGAGCTCCGGCATGTCCACCTTGTCCATCTTCGGTGGCGCTGCTTCGCCGTTCTTGAGCAGCTTGCGGGTGTTCTTGCACTCCGAGTTGGTGCAACCGAAGAACTTGCCGAAACGCCCGGTCTTGAGCTGCATTTCACTGCCGCACTTGTCGCATTCCAGGCTCGGACCTTCGTAGCCCTTGATCCGGTAGTTGCCTTCCTCGATCTCGTAGCCGGTGCAGTCCGGGTTGTTGCCACAGATGTGCAGCTTGCGCTTCTCGTCCAGCAGGTAGGCATCCATCGCCGTCGAGCAGATCGGGCAACGGTGCTTGCCAAGCAGCACGAGGGATTCGGACTCGCCTTCGTCATCCGCGGCAATCTCGTCGCCCGGCACCAGGTTCACGGTGGCCTTGCAGCGCTCTTTCGGCGGCAGGCTGTAGCCCGAGCAACCGAGGAACACACCGGTGGACGCGGTGCGGATCATCATGTGCCGGCCGCATTCCTTGCATGGAATGTCGGTCGGGGTCGGCTGGTTGGCGCGCATGCCGTTTTCGCTGGCCTCGGCGACCTGCAGCTTCTTGCTGAAATCACCGTAGAACTCGTCCAGCACGTTCTTCCAGTCACGCTCGCCATGGGCCACGTCGTCGAGGTTCTCCTCCATGCCGGCGGTGAAGCCGTAGTCCATGAGGTTGGAGAAGCTCTCCGACAGGCGCTCGGTGACAATGTCGCCCATCTTCTCGGAGTAGAAGCGGCGGTTGTGCAGGGTCACGTAGCCGCGGTCCTGGATGGTGGAAATGATTGCCGCGTAGGTCGATGGACGACCGATACCGCGTTTTTCCATTTCCTTGACCAGACTTGCCTCGGAGTAACGCGCAGGCGGCTTGGTGAAGTGCTGGCTCGGATCAATCTGGATCAGCTTGAGCACTTCGCCCTGGTTCATTTCCGGCAGAACGTCGTCGTCGCCCGGTTTGCTTTGCTGCGGCAGCACACGGGTGTAACCGTCGAACTTGAGGATGCGGCCCTTGGCGCGCAGCTCGAAATCACCTGCGGCAACGCTGACAGTGGTCGACAGGTACTGCGCCGGTGGCATCTGGCAGGCCAGGAACTGACGCCAGATCAGCTCGTACAGGCGCTCTGCATCGCGCTCCATGCCGCTGAGCTTGCTCGGATGGGTATTGACGTCGGAAGGACGAATCGCTTCGTGCGCCTCCTGGGCGCCTTCCTTGCTGCCGTAGACCAGCGGGGCCTCGGGCAGGTATTTCTTGCCGAATTCGCTTTCGATGTAGCTGCGCGCCATCTCCAGTGCATCCGTCGACAGGTTGGTCGAGTCGGTACGCATATAGGTGATGTAGCCCGCTTCGTAGAGCCGTTGCGCCATCATCATGGTCTTCTTCACGCCGAAGCCGAGGCGATTGCTCGCCGCCTGCTGCAGGGTCGAAGTGATGAAGGGTGCCGACGGCTTGCTGCTGGTCGGGCGGTCTTCGCGCTTGGCCACGGTGTAGCTGGAAGACTTGAGCTTTTCCAGGGCCGCCATGGCCTGTGCTTCGTTCAGCGGCTTGAAGGCCTCGCCTTTTTCCCGGGCAACCTCGAAGCGCACCTTGGCGTTCTTGGCAGTACCGAGGTCAGCGTGGACTTCCCAGTATTCTTCCGGGATGAAGGCACGGATTTCCCGCTCACGCTCCACCACCAGCTTCACGGCTACCGACTGCACGCGGCCGGCCGACAGGCCCCGGGCAATCTTCTGCCACAGCAGCGGCGAGACCATGTAACCGACCACGCGGTCGAGGAAGCGGCGGGCCTGCTGCGCGTTGACCCGGTCGATATCCAGCTCGCCTGGCTGGGAGAAGGCTTCCTGGATGGCCTTCTTGGTGATTTCGTTGAACACCACGCGCTTGTAGCGGCTGTCATCCCCACCGATGGCTTCCCGCAGGTGCCAGGCAATGGCTTCCCCTTCGCGGTCCAAGTCGGTTGCGAGATAGATGGTGTCGGCATCCTTGGCGAGGCGGCGCAGCTCCTCGATCACCTTCTCCTTGCCCGGGAGAATCTCGTACTTGGCTTTCCAGCCATGATCGGGATCGACACCCATGCGGGCGACCAGTTGCTTGCGCGCCTTTTCCTTGGGCGACAGCGCCGGGGCCTCGCCCGCGGTCTTGCCACGCTTGGCAGCCGGTTCC
Source organism: Pseudomonas sp. 5P_5.1_Bac1 (assembly GCF_025466015.1). Lineage (NCBI taxonomy): Bacteria > Pseudomonadati > Pseudomonadota > Gammaproteobacteria > Pseudomonadales > Pseudomonadaceae > Pseudomonas > Pseudomonas sp. 5P_5.1_Bac1. The sequence continues at coordinate 87,864 of NZ_JANLNX010000115.1, forward strand.
TTGGTGGCACTGGCCGAACCGCTGGTGGGCAGGTCTCGGATATGGCCGATACTCGACTTCACCACGTACTGGTTGCCCAGGTACTTGTTGATGGTCTTGGCCTTAGCCGGGGATTCCACAATGACCAGCGATTTGCCCATGGATCGGAAAATTCCTGAATACTGAAAATAAAAACACGGCAGGTACCTGACGCGGCACCGCTATATATAGTGGCTATAGAATGAGGTCAAGCGCGGGAGTTCAGCCGCCTGCACCATCCGGACGGGAAAACAGTGTCGTTTCCGCCTCAATCAAAGCAAAGCGTGGCACCTGCTCGCCGTCAACTTCGACCGACTCGAGAAACATCGAAAGAGGCCTGACCCAAAGACCGAATTCGCCGTACAGGGCTTGGTAAAACACCACCCACTCCTCGGTCTCGGAATGCTGTGCAACGCTGAAGACACGGTACTCAGGCCCCTTGTAGTGCCGGTATACGCCTGGTTGTATCTGCATGCCGCTGGCCCTCTTGAAAAAAAATTCCGAAAAAACAAAAACCGGGGCACCAGGCCCCGGTTTGGTCAACCACGCGATCAGACGCGCTCAAAGACCGTGGTGATGCCCTGGCCGAGGCCGACGCACATGGTCGACACGCCGAAGGTACCGCCGTTCTGCTTCATGACGTTGAGCAGAGTGCCGGAAATCCGTGCACCCGAGCAACCGAACGGATGGCCCAAAGCAATCGCGCCGCCGTGCAGGTTAACCTTCTCGTCCATCTTGTCGAGCACTTTCAGATCCTTCAACACCGGCAGGGCCTGTGCAGCGAAGGCTTCGTTGAGCTCGAAAAAGTCGATGTCGGCAATGCTCAGACCCGCGCGCTTGAGCGCTTTCTGGGTCGCCGGCACCGGGCCGTAACCCATGATCGCCGGGTCGACACCCGCCACCGCCATCGAGCGGATCACGGCCAGCGGCTGGATGCCCAGGTCCTGGGCACGCTGGGCTGACATCACGATCATGCACGAAGCGCCATCGGTGATCTGCGAGGAAGTACCCGCAGTCACGGTGCCGCCTTTCGGGTTGAACGCAGGGCGCAGTGCAGCCAGGCTTTCCAGGGTGGTGTCCGGACGAATGGTTTCATCGTAGTCGAAGACCTTGAGGAAGCCATTCTCGTCGTAACCCTGCATCGGGATGATCTCGTCCTTGAACTTGCCTTCCACGGTCGCCTTGTGGGCGAGCTGGTGGGAGCGCAGACCGAACAGATCCTGCTGTTCACGGCTGATGCCGTGCATTTTGCCGAGCATCTCGGCGGTCAGGCCCATCATGCCCGACGCCTTGGCGGCGTACAGCGACATGTGCGGATTCGGATCGACGCCGTGCATCATGCTGACGTGACCCATGTGCTCGACACCACCGACGACGAACACATCACCGTTGCCGGTCATGATCGCCTGAGCGGCGGTGTGCAGCGCGCTCATGGACGAGCCGCACAGGCGGCTGACGGTCTGGCCCGCAGCAGTGTGCGGGATCTGGGTCATCAGCGACGCCATGCGCGCGATGTTCCAGCCCTGCTCCAGGGTCTGGTTCACACAGCCCCAGATCACGTCCTCGACTTCAGCCGGGTCGACCTTGCTGTTGCGCTCTAGGACTTTGCTGATCAGGTGCGCGGACATGTCTTCGGCGCGGGTATTACGGTGCATGCCACCCTTGGAGCGGCCCATCGGTGTGCGACCGAAGTCGACAATCACCACGTCTCTTGGATTCAGGCTCATATATTTTCTCTCGCTCTATACCGTTGGGCGCTTAACCGAAGAAGCTCTGACCATTTTTGGCCATTTCACGCAGCTTCGCGGTGGGGTGGTACAGCGGGCCCAGATCGGCGTACTTGTCTGCCAGGGCGACGAATTCGGCCACACCGATCGAATCGATGTAACGCAGCGCGCCGCCGCGGAAGGGAGGGAAACCAATGCCGTAGACCAGGCCCATGTCGGCCTCGGCCGCGGTTTCGACGATGCCGTCTTCCAGGCAGCGCACGGTCTCCAGGCACAGCGGGACCATCATCCAGTTGATGATGTCTTCATCAGTGACTTCGCGTTGTTCGAAAATGATCGGCTTGAGCACTTCGAGGACCGAGGCGTCGGCAACCTTCTTCGGCTTGCCGCGTTTATCGGTTTCGTAGGAGTAGAAGCCCTTGCCATTCTTCTGGCCCAGGCGGTTGGCTTCGTACAGCGCATCGACAGCCGAACGACGATCATCCTTCATGCGGTCCGGGAAGCCCTCGGCCATTACGTCGCGACCGTGGTGGCCGGTGTCGATGCCGACCACGTCCATCAGGTACGCCGGGCCCATCGGCCAGCCGAATTTTTCCATGACTTTGTCGATGCGGACGAAGTCCACACCAGCGCTGACCAGCTTGGCGAAACCGCCGAAGTACGGGAACAGCACGCGGTTGACCAGGAAGCCCGGGCAGTCGTTGACGACGATCGGGTTCTTGCCCATTTTCTTGGCGTAGGCCACGGTGGTGGCGACGGCCACTTCACTGGACTTCTCGCCACGGATGACTTCGACCAGCGGCATCATGTGCACCGGGTTGAAGAAGTGCATGCCGACAAAGTTTTCCGGACGCTTGAGCGCCTTGGCCAGCAGGTTGATGGAGATGGTCGAGGTGTTCGAGGCGAGAATCGCATCGTCCTTGACCTGGCCTTCGACCTCGGCCAGAACGGCCTGCTTGACTTTCGGGTTTTCGACCACGGCTTCGACGACGATGTCGACGTTGGCGAAATCGCCGTAGGACAGGGTCGGACGAATCGCGTTCAGCGCCTCGGCCATCTTGGCCGGGGTCAGACGGCCTTTCTCGACGCGCTTGCCAAGCAGCTTGGAGGCTTCGTTCAGGCCCAGCTGGATGGCTTCCTCGCGGATATCCTTCATCAGGATCGGCGTGCCCTTGACCGCGGACTGGTAGGCGATACCGCCACCCATGATGCCGGCGCCGAGTACGGCGGCCTGCTTCACGTCATGGGCGATTTCGTCGTGGGCCTTGGCTTTGCGCTTGAGTTCCTGGTCGTTCAGGAACAGGCCGATCAGGCTTTCGGCAACCGAAGTCTTGGCCAGTTTGGCGAAGCCGGCGGCCTCGACTTCCAGCGCCTTGTCCCGACCGAAGTTGGCGGCTTTCTGGATGGTCTTGATCGCTTCGACCGGCGCTGGGTAGTTCGGGCCGGCCTGGCCAGCAACGAAGCCCTTGGCGGTTTCGAAGGCCATCATCTGCTCGATGGCGTTGAGCTTGAGTTTTTCCAGCTTCGGCTGACGCTTGGCCTTGTGGTCGAACTCGCCGCTGATGGCGCGCTTGATCAGGTCCAGAGCTGCTTCAGCCAGCTTCTCGGGGGCGACAACAGCATCGACAGCGCCAACTTTCAGCGCATCTTCAGCACGGTTTTCCTTGCCCGATGCGATCCACTCGACCGCGTTGTCGGCGCCGATCAGGCGCGGCAGGCGAACGGTACCGCCGAAGCCCGGGTAGATACCCAGTTTGACTTCCGGCAGGCCGATCTTGGCGCTGCTGGACATGACGCGGAAGTCGGCCGCGAGGCACATTTCCAGGCCGCCGCCCAAGGCGATGCCGTTGATGGCAACGACAGTCGGCACGCCGAGGTCTTCGAAGTCGCTGAAAATGCGGTTGGCTTCCAGGTTGCCGGCGACCAGGTCGGCCTCGGGCAGCTTGAAGTTATCGACAAACTCGGTGATGTCCGCGCCGACGATGAAGACGTCCTTGCCACTGCTGACAATCACGCCTTTGATCGATGCGTCGGCCTTGATGGTGTCCACCGCCTGACGCAGTTCGTTCAGGGTAAGACGGTTGAATTTGTTGACGGACTCACCCTTGAGGTCGAACTTCAGTTCGACGATGCCGCTTTCAAGAGCCTTAACCGTGATGGCTTTACCTTCGTAAATCATCAACTGATCTCCACGATATGGAAGCTGAACTGTACACGCTGATCGCTGTGACGACGGTCGACCGGCTCATGGCCGTTGGATGTCGATCCGTTGTCCCAGACATACCCGTCAGCGCGATAGTCGGGATTCTGTACGAGCTTTCTGACGATACAAACGCTCAATTCATACGCCCGTTTGATTCGGGTGTGCACACAGTTACCGAAATGGTCGGCTTTGTCAAACCCCCATGAGCGCTGGACAAACGCGACTTTCCGGTCATTTCTGGTTGAGACTTGAGCAACTCGCCATGACGGTGATCCACCATCATTCACGTAAGCGATTAGACGTTGCGCGCGGCAAATGGATCCGGCGCATAAACAGCGTGGAGGAGAAAAAAGAAGGGCGTTTTACTGGGCACGAAAATAAATCGCGCACTACACTGCGAGCTACTGAAGCACTTCCCGGCCTGCCTGGCCTTTTTTTTCGATGCATACAGCCCGCCCGGGAAACCTGGCGGGCTTTTTCATGCGAGGGTTTTCAACGCCTCAGCAACATCCTGCAACACCGAGGCATCCTCACGCTCACCCCAGCAGAGGGCGACCATCTGCGCAGTGGCCTCGACTTTATAGACACTCGCCGGCAACCGCTTGAGCTGTTCCAGCACCCGCTCATCGTCGCAGGGCTCGCGCCACTGGTTGAGCCAGGTGCCCGGCGTGGTTTGCCAATAACACCAGACATCGCTGCTGCCACGGCGTCGGGCCTGATGGTATTGCGCACAGGTGCCCGGTGGTTCTTCCGGCAGCCAGTGCGGCCAGGTCTGCGGTGCAAGCTGCATCGCCAGCCCCATGCGTCGAGCCTCCAGGCGCAGCGCCATACGCCCGCTCATGCGCCGCGAAGGCAACAGCCAGGCCAGCGGACTGAGGATCAGCGCGAGGATTGACACTACTACCCAGACCGTCATATCTGTTATTCCTATCAAGACTTTGCAAATGAGCTGGTTAGCCGCACTGGATGCGATCAGCCTGAAACGGACCATACTTTAACTATCGCGATTGTCAGGAGAGCCTCTCATGCCCTACGAACACATACTGGTCGCCGTCGACCTGACCGAAGAATGCGACCCGGTCATCAAACGCGCCCGCGAGCTGGCCACCCCGGGCAATGCCAAAGTGTCGCTGGTGCATATCGTCGAGCCGATGGCCATGGCGTTTGGCGGCGACGTACCGATGGACCTGTCGCAACTGCAACAGCAGCAGTTCGACCAGGCCAAGGAGCGCCTGGAGCGTCTGTTCAACAAATACCCGGAAATCAATCGCGGCGATTCGCACCTGACCTATGGCCAGCCACGCCAGGAGATCCACCAGTTGGCCAAGGAGCAGAAATGCGACCTGATCGTGGTCGGCAGCCATGGCCGCCACGGCCTGGCCCTGCTGCTCGGCTCCACCGCCAATGACGTGCTGCACGGCGCGCCGTGCGATGTCCTGGCGGTCCGCCTGCAGAAGAAAGCCGAGTAACGCAAAAAGGCCCGGAGTTTTCGCTCCGGGCCCCTTCCCGCCTCAACCGTCCAGTTCGGCCCAGCGCTCGACCAGCACGTCCAGCTCTGCCTGCATCCGCTCGAGGTCAGCCAGCACCTTGCTGGTGTGCTCGCTGGACTTCTGATAGAAGCCCGCATCGGAAATCTGCAGTTGGATCGCGGCGATCTTCTGTTCAACCGCCTCAATCTGGCCCGGCAGGGCTTCCAGCTCGCGCTGGAACTTGTAGCTGAGCTTTTTCTTGGTATCCGCAGCCGCTGCAACCGGCGCAGCCTCGGCCACAGGCGCGGTGACCACCGCGGTGTTCAGCTCGGACTTGCCGGACTTGCTCTCGCTGACGCCCAGCAGACGCGGCGAACCGCCCTGACGGATCCAGTCCTGATAGCCGCCGACATACTCGCGTACCTTGCCCTCGCCCTCGAACACCAGGGTGCTGGTCACCACGTTGTCGAGGAATGCCCGGTCGTGGCTGACCATCAGCACGGTGCCCTTGTAGCCCGCCAGTACTTCTTCCAGCAGCTCCAGGGTTTCCACGTCGAGGTCGTTGGTCGGTTCGTCGAGTACCAGCAGGTTGGCCGGCTTGCTGAACAGCTTGGCCAGCAGCAACCGCGCACGCTCGCCCCCGGACAGCGCCTTGACCGGCGTGCGCGCACGCTGCGGGCTGAACAGGAAGTCACCCAGGTAGCTCAGGACATGGCGGCTCTGGCCGTCGATATCGATGAAGTCGCGACCTTCGGCAAGGTTGTCGATAACGGTCTTTTCCAGCTCCAGCTGATTGCGCAACTGGTCGAAGTAAGCCACTTCCAGACGCGTACCCGAATCGACCTTGCCGCCGGTCGGCTCCAGGTCACCCAGCATCAGCTTGAGCAGCGTGGTCTTGCCGGTACCGTTGGCACCCAGCAGGCCGATACGGTCCTCGCGCTGCAGGACCATCGAGAAATCCTTGACCAGGGTCGGGCCGCCGGGGTGAGCGAAGCTGACGTTTTCCAGCACCATCACCTGCTTGCCGGACTTCTCCGCAGACTCGATCAGGATATTGGCCTTGCCCTGGCGCTCGCGACGTTCGCTGCGCTCGACCCGCAGCGCCTTCAGCGCACGCACGCGGCCTTCGTTACGGGTACGCCGGGCCTTGATGCCCTGGCGGATCCAGACTTCTTCCTGGGCCAGGCGCTTGTCGAACAGCGCGTTGGCGGTTTCCTCGGCGGCCAGTGCGGCCTCCTTGTGCACCAGGAAGCTGGCGTAGTCGCCGTTCCAGTCGATCAGGCCGCCACGGTCCAGTTCAAGAATGCGCGTGGCCAGGTTCTGCAGGAAGGAACGGTCGTGGGTGATGAACAGCACCGCGCCGCCGAAACCGCTGAGGGCATCTTCCAGCCAGGCGATGGCACCGATGTCCAGGTGGTTGGTCGGCTCGTCGAGGAGCAGCAGGTCCGGCTCGCACACCAGCGCCTGCGCCAGCAGTACGCGGCGGCGCCAGCCACCGGACAGCTCGGCCAGGGTCTTGTCGGCCGGCAACTGCAGGCGGCTCAGGGTGCTGTCCACCAGTTGCTGCAAGCGCCAGCCGTCGCGGGCTTCCAGGTCCTGCTGGACGTGCATGAGTTTTTCCAGATCGGCATCGGTATGGATGTTCTGGCTCAGGTGGTGGTACTCGGCGAGCAAAGCGCCGACGCCGGCCAGGCCTTCGGCAACCACGTCGAACACGGTACGGTCGTCGGCTACCGGCAATTCTTGCGGCAGCTCACCGATTTTCAGCCCCGGCGCACGCCAGATTTCGCCGTCATCGGCCTTTTGGTCGCCCTTGACCAGGCGCATCATGCTCGATTTGCCGGTGCCGTTGCGGCCGATGATGCAGACCCGCTCACCACGGGCGATCTGCCAGGACACCTTGTCCAGTAAGGGCATGGTGCCAAAAGCGAGGGACACATCGCTGAATTTGAGCAGGGTCATGTTGTTCTCCAGAAAGCGGGCGCGCATTCTACCTGACTTGACCGGGCAACACAGTACACATGGCCGTCCGCCAGCCCGCAGCGCGTTACATCCGGATGCAAGCACAATGCTTTCATCCGGCGCGGGCAAACGGCTAAGCTTAAGCCCGTGAACCCACAGTGCTGGCGACGCCGACACTCGTTTTGGTCAACTGTCTGGAAGTATCATGCGCCGCCTGCTCAACATCGTTTCCTGCCTGCTCCTCTCGGCCTCCGTGGCCGGTGCCGTGCAGGCTGCCGACCTCGCCCAACAACGCCAGATGTACGACGAAGCCAAGCGCGCGCTGGCCAAGGGCGATACCGGGCCCTACCGACGTTACGCCGCCGCCCTGCAGGACTATCCGCTGGAGCCGTACCTGGCCTACGACGAGCTGACCGCGCGACTCAAGACCTCCAGCAATGCCGAGATCGAGAGCTTCCTGGCCAAGAATGGCGACCTGCCCCAGGCCAACTGGATGAAGTTGCGCTGGTTGCGCTGGCTCGCCGAGCGCGGCGAGTGGCAGACCTTCATCAAGTACTACGATCCCAAACTCAATTTCACCGAACTGGACTGCCTCAACGGCCAATACCAGTTGGGCCACGGCCTGCGCGCCGAAGGCTTCGCCACCGCAGAAAAACTCTGGCTGGTAGGCAAGTCGCAACCGGCCGCCTGTGACGTACTGTTCGACCAGTGGGCCGCCCAGGGCCAACTGACCGAAGCCAAGCGCTGGCAGCGCACCAAGCTGGCAGCCCAGGCGCGCAACTACGCGCTGGCCACCAATCTGGTGAAGACCCTGCCGACCCTCGGCGAACAAGGCCGCCTGCTGATCGATGTCGCGCAGAAGCCGGAACTGCTCAATCAGCCGTCGCGCTTCGTGCCGGTCAACGAAGCGATGTCCGATGTGGTCAGCCTCGGCTTGCGCCGCCTGGCCCGTCAGGACCCGGACCGGGCCATGGCGCTGCTGGACGACTACGCCACCCGCATGCATTTCTCCAGCGACGAAAAAGTCGCCATCGCCCGCGAAATCGGCCTGACCCTGGCCCGCCGCTACGACCCGCGCGGCCTCGACCTGATGACCCGCTACGACCCGCAACTGCGCGACAACACCGTCAGCGAATGGCGCCTGCGCCTGCTGCTGCGCCTGGGTCGCTGGGAAGATGCCTACGAACTGACCAAGCGCCTGCCGCAGGATCTGGCCACCACCAACCGCTGGCGCTACTGGCAGGCCCGCAGCCTGGAGCTGGCCCAGCCGCAGAACCCGCAAATCCCGTTGCTGTACAAGACCGTGGCGCGCGAGCGTGACTTCTATGGTTTCCTCGCCGCCGACCGCGCACAAACGCCGTACCAGTTGAACAACAAGCCGCTGGTGATCAGCCAGCAACTGATGAACAAGGTGCGCAATACCCCGGGCGTGCGCCGGGCGCTGGAATTCCATGAGCGGGGGCAGATCGTTGACGGTCGCCGCGAGTGGTACCACGTCAGCCGTCACTTCAACCGCGACGAAATGGTCGCCCAGGCGCGCATCGCCTACGACCTGCGCTGGTACTTCCCGGCCATTCGCACCATCAGCCAGGCGCAATATTGGGATGACCTGGATATCCGCTTCCCGATGGCCCACCGCGACACGCTGGTACGCGAAGCCAAGGTGCGCGGCCTGCATTCGAGCTGGGTATTCGCCATCACCCGTCAGGAAAGTGCGTTCATGGACGACGCCCGCTCCAGCGTCGGCGCCAGCGGCCTGATGCAACTGATGCCGGCAACCGCCAAGGAAACCGCACGCAAGTTCAGCATTCCGCTGGCTTCGCCGGCCCAAGTACTCAACCCGGACAAGAACATCCAGCTCGGCGCGGCGTACCTGAGCCAGGTCCATGGTCAGTTCAACGGCAACCGGGTGCTCGCCTCGGCCGCGTACAACGCCGGCCCGGGCCGCGTGCGTCAGTGGCTGCGCGGCGCGGACCACCTGAGTTTCGACGTCTGGGTCGAATCGATCCCATTCGACGAAACCCGCCAGTACGTGCAGAACGTGCTGTCTTATGCGGTGATCTACGGGCAGAAGCTCAATTCACCGCAGCCGCTGGTGGATTGGCATGAGCGTTATTTCGACGACCAGTGATTGAGTGCGGGGCCCGCTTTGGCGGGCCTTCGCGAGCAAGCTCGCGCCTACAATGCCCCTGTAGGAGCGAGCTTGCTCGCGAATGGGCCCAAGCTTTTACTCCAGCACCTCAACCGCCATCCCCACCTCAAGCACACCCTCGCCATCAGCCACCAGGTTCTGGCCGAACATGGCCTCCCCTTCTTTCTGCCGATAATTCATCAGCGTGGCAAACGGCTCGCGGTCCGGGCTGCGTTCGCCGGTGGCCGGGTCGATGGTGGTGAGGATGCAGCGCCCGCACGGTTTGACCACGCGGAAAGTCTGCTGGCCAATACGAATACGTTTCCAGCCGTCCTCGGCGAATGGTTCGCTGCCCTCGATAACCAGATTCGGACGAAAACGCATCATTTCCATGGGGCGACCGACCCGCTGTGTCAGGTCATCAAGCGACGCCTGACCAATCAGCAGCAGCGGGAAACCGTCGGCGAAGGCCACGCGGTCACTGTTTTCGCCATAGCCAGAAGGCAAGTAGCGTGTGCGCTTTTCAGGCACATGCACCAGGCGCACCGCACGCCCCATAAAGGCGCTCAGCCACTCCGCCGCCACATCGCCGGCATCCGGAACCTGGAGGGTATCGCGCCAGATGGTCACGCCACGCAGCGCATCGTCCGGGCTCGGCACCGCGACATGCAGCGTTGGCTGGCCCGGTGCATTGAGCAGCAGTCCGCCGTCAGCCGCATACAGCGCCGACAACTGGCTCATCTGTGGGAAAGCGCGTTGGGTCAGAAAACGGTTGTTGCCAGCATCCACCAGCATCCAGCGACGATCACCGGCCAGGCCCAGCAGCCCGGCGGGCGACTGCTGCAGCGCTTCGCCCTGCGCGGATTTGACCGGGTAACGATAAAGCGCACTCAAACGCATGAGCCGATGCTCCCTGACGAAAAAGCGCAGCTTACACCCGATGCCCGGCATTGGCTGCCGGGCAGGCGTGGGGTCAGACGGTGGCTTCGTCGAGCATCAGGCGCTGGCGAACCACATCCACCAGGCGGTCAGGCTGGAATTTGGAGAGGAAGTTGTCGCAACCGACCTTCTTCACCATGGATTCGTTGAAGCTGCCGGACAGCGAGGTGTGCAGTACCACGTACAGTGCGCGCAGACGCGGATCGTTGCGGATCTCCGTGGTCAGGCGATAGCCGTCCATTTCCGGCATTTCGGCGTCGGTGAAGATCATCAGCAGTTTTTCACAGACATCCTCGCCAGCATCCGCCCAGCCCTTGAGCATTTTCAGGGCCTTGAGGCCATCGCTGGCCACGTGCAACTTCACGCCCAACTGGGAGAGGGTTTCACGCAATTGCGCCAGGGCCACAGTGGAGTCGTCCACCAGCAGCACTTCGCGGCCATAGGCGCGGCGCAGGACCGGATCGTCGAGCTTTTCCCGGGAAACCTTGGCGTTGTACGGCACGATTTCCGCCAGCACCTTTTCCACGTCGATGATTTCCACCAACTGCTCGTCGACCTTGCTGATGGCGGTGAGGTAATGCTGACGCCCCGCGCTGGTTGGCGGCGGCAGGATGGCTTCCCAGTTCATGTTGACGATGCGGTCGACGCCACCGACGAGGAAGGCCTGCACCGAGCGGTTGTACTCGGTGACGATGATGGTGCTGTTCGGACCCGGTTCCAGGGGACGCATGCCAATGGCTTGCGACAGGTCGATAACCGGCAGGGTCTGGCCGCGCAGGTTGACCACGCCGCAGACGTAGGTGTGGCGCTGGGGCATCAGGGTCAGCTTGGGCAACTGCAGGACTTCCTGCACCTTGAAGACGTTGATCGCGAACAACTGCCGCCCCGCGAGGCGAAACATGAGGATTTCCAGGCGGTTCTCGCCTACCAGCTGTGTCCTTTGGTCTACCGAGTCGAGAATGCCAGCCATTGAATCCCCCAGGCTTGTTGCAAAAGGTAAATATGCATCGGCCTTATATCGGCCGCTTATGCGACAGCTTGACCCTATGAAGAAAATGCTGCGTGAAGCGTTGATATCACTTTAGCATCATGCTTTACTGCACTCACAGTTTTTCCTGCCATCCCGCTCCGCAACGGGGCCACACCTTAAATTCCTCATCAGGGAAACCCCTACCATCAATCGGGAGGGACCTGATGTTCGTGAAATCAGTTAGCCATTAATGTGACGCCATTCTCAATGCATGAATGGAGTCGGGCCCTTGTTCGCTATCACTTCGCTGTGGCCAGCCTCTGTCCCTGACCTATCACCCGTCTGCTTCCAGGCCTGTTGCCTATGCCAGCCAGGAGCCGACTGATGCTGAACGACTCACCGGATATGAGCCCGCTACACGATTTCCTGGATGACGCCTACGCACTCTTGAGCCGCGCCCACGACTGCTTGCAACATTTCCAGTTGATTGGCGAGGATGCGGATGCCAGTGATTGCCTGATCAGCACCCTCCGCACCCTTATGGAAAAAGCCGGGCCTCGGGAGCAGGTGCAGATCGCCGATTTCTGCGAGCAACTGATTGCCCTGCTGGAACCGGGCCATCCCCGTAACCCGCTGCGCGGAACGGCGCTGGGTATCCTTGAAGCATGCCTGAGCCTGCTGGCCTGGCAGATCGAGTTGATCGATCCGTTTACCGGCTCACTGAATCTGGATAGTGAAGAACAACAGGAGTTGCTCACACATCTGGACAAGGCACTCGATCCTGCGCGGACGCCGTGCAATCAATCCGTCGAAAACGTCTGATCAGCTCGCGCGCTGCATCCCAGAGCCTTCAGCAGCGCATGGAAAGATGATCGAAGACAAACAAACGACAACTAAGCTCACACGAAAAACTTGTCCGGCATACAGCATGCTAGTGTTTTGCGTGCACTAACGTGCAACTAAGCACAGCCTTCTAAAACAACTCTGCCGGTTTGGAAAAAGTACATCCGACTTTTTAATGAACGTTTAAGTTCGCCAGTCGTAGTGGCAAAGTGCTAGAATCCGCGCCAGGCGGAACGCCCGTACCAGCCCGCAAAACCTGACTATTCAGACCAATTATCGGCCCGCGACCATTCGACCCCGAAGTGATACCATGCGCCGCTCCGAGCCGGTTGCCGACTGTTGCCACTGCTGGAACATGGCGCTTTCAGCGCACTAAAAAAGTGCCTGATCGCCCGTTGCAACATGATGATAAAAGTTGTTGAAGGCCCCTCTAAAAAGCCTTTCAATCAACCCCGAACTGGCTTTGAAAAGTGATACTCCAGTGGCTTCATTTTCCGTGCACTCAAGCCTCAAGACCTTCACCCGGCACCCACGCGGCACGGCCCTGTTGCAGCGTGCGATAGCACTGACTTGCCTGGCTTCGCTGGCGGTTGCCCTGGCCTGCTACTTCAGCGCCACGCCACTGCCCCCGATCCTGCTGGTGCTACAGGCCATCACCCTGCTGGGCGTGCTCGTCACGATACGCAAACCCAAAGACGTAATCGTCATGACCCCGCAGGAGCTGGCCGACCGCCTGCTCAAGGTGCAGGAAAGCGAGCGGCTGCGCCTGAGCCGCGAACTGCACGACGACATCGGCCAACTGCTGACCGCCGCCAAGCTGCAGGCCGAATGGCTGCAACGGCGCCTGCCGGAAACCCTGCAGGATTCGTGCGCCGCCTTGCGCGATACCCTTGACGAAACCCTTTCCCACGCCCGCAGCCTGGCCACCAGCCTCGCTCCGCGCCAGCTCAACAGCCTCGGCCTGGAAGCCAGCCTGCGCACGCACCTCTCGCGCACGCTGGACAACACCGACGTGCGTTGGAGCCTCGAATGCAAAAGCCGCCTGGACGGCCTCCCGGAAGAGATGGTCATGGCCGCCTTCCGTATCACGCAGGAAGCGATAACCAACGTTTTGCGCCATGCCCGGGCGCGAAACCTGATCGTGCAGTTTCAGCGCAAGCCGGAAGGCCTGTCGCTATCGATCAGTGACGATGGCCAGGGTTTCCTGCCCTCTTCCCACCCCGGCGAGGAAGGCCAGTGCGGAATGGCCGGCATGGCCGAACGCGCGCACCTGCTCAATGGCAGCCTGACGGTCCACAGCGAGCCTGGCAAAGGCTCGCGGATCGACGCGCTCCTTCCCTGGGCACCCCGCTCGCGCGAGCGCGCCAACTCAAGTAAGACTTCATGACTTGTAAATTGCTGCTGGTTGACGACCATTCCCTGATCCGTGCCGGCGTCCGCGCCCTGGTATCCGATATTCCCGGCTACACCGTCGTGGGCGAAGCCAGCGATGGCAGCCAACTGGTCGACCTGATCCACGAACTGGACCCGGACATCGTCCTGCTCGACCTGTCGATGCGCGCCATCGGCGGCCTTGAGGCCCTCAGCCACCTGCAGGCCGAAGGCAGCCGCTGCAAGGTGCTGATCCTGTCGATGCACACCGACCCGGACCTGATCATGCAGGCGCTGGAAACCGGCGCCCATGGCTACCTGCTCAAGGACACCACCGCCACCGAGCTGGAACAGGCCCTTGCTGCCCTGAGCAATGACGAGCGCTACCTCAGCCCGGCCATCGCCCACACGGTGATCAACCAGGCGCTGCTGCGCACGCAGAAGGTGGAACCGGCGGAGAACCACAACCTCACCGCTCGCCAACTGGAAATCCTGCGCCTGATCGTGCGCGGCAAGTCCACCCGGGAGATCGCCAACGGCCTCGGCCTGAGCGTCAAGACCGTGGAAACCCACCGCTCGCAGATCATGAAGCGCCTGCAGATCTACGACGTGGCCGGTCTTGTGCTGTTCGCCGTGCGCGAGCAGATCATCAGCCTCGACGACTGAGCAGCGGCGACCCTGCCGGCATGTGCACCCGCAACGCGCCGGGCAGCACCCGGAAGCGCAGGCTTTCGCCTTGCAGCGGTTCGCCGTCGAGGTTGATGTCCAACCCTTGCGAGCCCTTGACCTCGACCCACGGCAGCCGGGCGCGGATGAACATGCTGTCCAGCCCCAGGCCGCCGCTGAGCAGGTCGCGCAGGGTGCCGACCACCTCCTGCGGCGCCGGCAGGATGCTAATGTCCAGCAGCCCGTCATCCACCAGCGCCTCCGGGCACAGCTCATGGCCACCGCCGGCCTGGCGGCCATTACCGATGCCCAACGCCAGCAACTCGCCCTGCCAATGGAAATCCGGCCCTTGCAGGCTGACGGAGGCGGCGCTCAACTCGCTGAAACGCGACAGACCGGTGAACAGATAGGCCGCGGCGCCGAGAACCTTTTTCAGGTCCTCCGAGGTGTTGGCGGTCACCTGGCTGCCAAAGCCACCGGTGCCCATATTGAGAAACACCTCACCGCCGACCTCACCCAGATCGATCGACGTCGCCTCGCCCTCCAGCAGCGCCAGTGCCGCCTGTGGTTCCAGCGGAATGCCAGCAGCGCGGGCAAAGTCGTTGGCGGTGCCCAGCGGCAACAGCACCAGGCTGGCATCGCTGTCGGCATCGGCCATGGCGTGCACCACATCCCGCAGCGTGCCGTCGCCACCACCCGCGATCAGCTGCGGATAACCGGCCGCCAGCGCTTCATGCACCAGCCGCTGGGCATCTCCGCCCTCCCAGGTCAGGCGCACATCCAGTTGCCAACCGCGCTCGCGCATGCCCTGCACTGCGGCGCGGACGTCTTCGTTCATCGCCTGCTTGCCATGCAGAATCAGCAGCGCTTTGCGTTCGCTCATCGATAGACCCCTTCTCGGCCGGACATTCAACTCCCTATCTCGACCACAACCGACAGGCAGTTGCTGCACATCGCACACGTAAAGTTCTGCAATCTTACGAATGACATTTGAAAGATCCCCCAAGCACGACCATGCTTCGACAAATAATTGGCTAAATTCACCAAGCCAATCAGACAAGTCACTTAATTGACGAAAGATGATCCGTGATGCCCGCAGCGTCGTCACGTCGGAGCCAGCACCGAGCTGGCGCCGCGGGCGTTTTCGTTCCACCCGCCCAAGCCCCTCCGGCAAGCGAGGAAGTGTCATGCGCGTACTTTGGACACTGCCCTACCTCCCCTGGCCCACCACCAGTGGCAGCAAGACCCGCCAGTTCAATCTGTTGCGCGGCCTGGCGCAGCGAGGTCATCGCATCACTCTGCTGACCCAGTCCAGGGTGCCCCTGACCGAGCCGGCGCGACAGGCGCTGATGCCGCTGGTGGAACGCCTGATCGTACTGCCGCGCCGTCCTTTGCACAGCCCGCTCAATCTGCTGGCGGCGCTCAATGTCAGCTACCCGATGCGCACCAGCATCAATGGCCTCGCTCCACACCTGCGTCACCGCTTCGAAGCGCTACTGCAGGAGCATTGGGACGTGATCCAGATCGAGCACAGCTACAGCTTCCAGCCGTTCGAACGGGCACTGCAGGCCAGCGGCCTGCCGTTCATCGTCAGCGAACATCAGGTCGAATGGCGCAAGGGCGCCGCCTGCCAGGACCGCCTGCCGCTATGGCTGCGCCCGTTCAACAGCTTCGACGGCTGGCGCTACCGCCATTGGGAAACCCGCGTACTGAAGCAGGCCAGCGAAGTGGTAGCAGTGAGCCCCTACGATGCCCGGCAGATCAGCGAAATGACCGGCCGGCCGACGCAGGTGGTGGTGAACGGCGTCGATTGCGACCACTACCAGGAGATCCGCTTCTGCCCGCGCAGCCAGCGCCTGTTGTTCGTCGGCAACTTCGAGCATTGCGCCAACCAGGAAGCCATCGAATGGGCGCTGGACGAGATCCTGCCGCAAGTCTGGCAAAGCAACCCGGCGGTACGCCTCGCCATCGCCGGCCATGCGCTGCCGGATCACTGGAAACTGCGCTGGGACGACCCGCGCATCGAGTGGGTCGGCTACCTGCCGGACCTGCGCGAACTGCAAAAACACTCAGCGATCTTCTTCGCCCCGCTGCGCCAGAGTGGCGGCTGCAAGATCAAGCTGCTCGAAGCCATGGCCGCAGGACTGCCAGTGGTGACCACCCGCGAGGGCGTTTCGGGGCTGCAGGTTCGTTGTGGCGAGCATTACCTGGGTGGTGATGCGGGAGACGACCTGGCCCTGACCATCACGCAACTGCTCAACCAGCCCCAGCGGATGCAGCAGTTGTCCGAGGCAGGACGAGTGTTTGTTCGCGAGCGGCATGACTGGAGCGTGGCGGCGGCACAGCTGGAAGGGGTGCATGCGCGGCTGGCCAGTCGGCCAGTGGCGATTGGGGATGTGATGGGCGGGATCATGCCGTTGACCTGAAAATGGGGTGGCTACACCGCATCGCGAGCAAGCTCGCTCCTACAGGCTGGAGCGAGCTTGTTCGCGATAAGGCCGCCGGACCGTCGCGATGCGACCTCAGCCAAGCAACTCACTCAGCGGAATGAACTGCACGATATCCCCCTGCATCGGCGTCGTGCCTTCCAGCACTTCCACCAGCCCCTCGGCCCAGGCGGCGCTGCGCAGCACGCCGGAGCTCTGGTTGCGGTAGATCAGCGCCTTGCCCTGCTCCAGGCGAGCACGCAGGTATTCGCGGCGATTGCCAGACTTCGGCCAGTCGAAGCCAGCCGGCACGGCGAACTGCAATGGTTTGACCTCCTGCACGCCCTGACGGCGCAGCAGATAAGGCCGGGTCAGCAAACCGAAAGTGACCAGCGTCGAAGCCGGATTGCCAGGCAGGCCGATCACCGGCACGCCGTTGTACTGGCCAACCGTCAGAGGCTTGCCGGGCTTGATCGCCAGCTTCCACAACGCAAGTTCCCCCGCCTCGCGCAGGGCGACACCCAGGTAATCGGCCTCCCCCACGGAAACACCGCCAGTGGACAGGATCAGGTCAACATCACCGAGCCCTCCCAGGCATTGCCGGGTCTGTTCCAGATCGTCCGGGAGGATTCCGGCATCCACCACTTCGCAGCCCAAACGCTGCAACCAACTGCACAGCAGGCGGCGGTTGCTGTTGTAGATCTGTCCCGGACCCAGCGGCTGACCCGGCTCGACCAGCTCATCCCCGGTAGACAACACCGCAACCCGCACCCGCCGCACCACCGTGACTCGGCCATAGCCGAGGGTGGCCGAGAGGCCCAACTCGATCGGGCCAAGACGGGTTCCGGCCACCAGCACCAGCTCGCCGGCACGGGTTTCCTGGCCTTGCGGGCGAATGTTCTGGCCCGTGCTCAAGGCTTCGGTGAAGCGCACGCGCTGGTCATCCAGCACTTCGGCGTTTTCCTGCATTTCTACGCAATCAGCGCCCGCGGGCACCGGAGCTCCGGTGAAGATTCGCGCGCACGTGCCAGGTTGCAGCGGCTCGGGCGATTGCCCGGCGAAGATCCGCTGGCTGACCGGCAGCGGCTCGCCCTGCCAGTCGCTCACGCGCAGGGCGTAGCCATCCATGGCGCTGTTCGGCCAGGGCGGCAGGTCGAGGGTGGCGTGCAGGTCATTGGCCAACACCCGACCCTCGGCATCCCCCAGGGTGACGTCTTCGACTTCAGTAATGGGCGCCGCCTCGGCCAGCGCCAGCAGGCGTTCGAGCGCCGCCTCGACCGGCAGCAGCGGCTTGGCCGCCGGCAACTCAGCCACGGCTTTCACAAGGCGCGGCTTGCTTCAGGTGCGGAACGAAATTGCACGGGCGATGGCGGTTGTCCAACTGCTCACCGAGAATGCCGTCCCAACCAGTGCGCACGGCATTGGTCGAACCCGGCAGGCAGCACACCAACGTGCCATTGGCCAACCCGGCCAAGGCGCGGGACTGCACGGTGGAGGTGCCGATATCGGCCAACGAAATCTGCCGGAACAGCTCGCCGAAGCCATCGACCTGCTTGTCCAGCAAACAGGTGACCGCCTCGGGGGTGCTGTCGCGACCGGTGAAACCGGTGCCACCGGTAATCAGCACGACCTGCACCACCTCTTCGGCGATCCAGGTGGCGACCTGGGCGCGGATCTTGTACAGGTCGTCCTTGAGCAGTACCCGCTCAGCGAGGTTGTGACCGGCCTCGGTGAGGCGATCGACGAAGACCTGGCCGGAGGTATCGGTTTCCAGCGTGCGCGTGTCGCTGACGGTCAACACGGCGATATTGAGTGGCACGAAGGGGGCGTCTGCCTTGGCTTTCATGGCATTGGGTCCGTTGGAGAATGGGAATGGGCGGTGTTATATCACAGGGAAAGAGGCCCCGCGCAGCCTAGCCGACCGGGTATTGCGCCCGGTCAATGACGCGATTAACCGCTACGCTAATGATCGCAAGGAACTTGCTGTAACCGTATGCGTCTGAAGAACAATACCCGGCCTTCACCTATTGGAGATTCACCATGATTCAACGGACCCTTCCCGCTTTCCTGCTCGCCCTCGGTATTGGCGCCCTCGCCGGTTGCGCTTCGCCGACCGTCATTACCCTCAACGATGGCCGTGAGATTCAAGCCGTCGACACCCCGAGCTTCGACGAAGATTCCGGCTTCTACGAATTCGAACAACTGGACGGCAAGCGCACCCGCGTCAACAAGGACCAGATCCGCACCGTCAAAGAGCTCTAAAAGCAGCCACACGTTTCAAGCCCCAAGCTGCAAGAGAAGACCGCGTCCCATCCCGCGCTTTCTTGCGGCTTGAAGCTTCCAGCGCGAAGCGGCTCCGCGGGGCTTGTAGATGGAAATATTTTGAGTAAAATTTTCCTCATCGGAGTGTAGCGCAGCCAGGTAGCGCGTCTCGTTCGGGACGAGAAGGCCGCAGGTTCGAATCCTGTCTCTCCGACCAGATCGCTCATCGTCCAAGCCCGCTTCTCGCGGGCTTTTTCGTGTACGCCCCCGTTTTTTCCTGGAGTGGTCCGGCAAGCCCGGAGTGCTTCATTTCGCGTGCCTGATCGCACGCTTTTTCCTTGAGGTTGTTTTTCATGCGCAAGACTTTTGTCGCCGTCACTCTGGGCCTGCTGTTCGCACAAGGCGCCGTCGCGGGCGATGGCACTGCTGCACTGGGCGGTGGCCTGGGCGGTGCACTGGGTAATGTGGTCGGCCAGCAGATCGGTGGCAGCACTGGCGCGGCGATCGGTGCCGGTGTCGGCGGCGCGGCGGGTGGTGCCGTAGCGGCGAAGAAAGGCAACAAGGCCAAGGCAGCGGTCGGTGGTGGCCTGGGTTCGGCAGGTGGTTCGTTGCTGGGCAACAAGCTCGGTGGCAGCACCGGTGCGACGATTGGCGCCGGCTTGGGCGGGGCCGCGGGTGGTGCGCTGGGCAATCACCTGGGGGACAAGAAGAAAAAGCACTGATTGTGGAGTGAGCTGATCAGGCTTTGCCGTTGATCGCGAGCAAGCTCGCTCCTACAGGATTTGCCTATCCCCGTAGGAGCGAGCTTGCTCGCGAAGCGGCCCAACTGCCTTACTGAGCAGCCGCCACTTCTTCCGGCAATACCGGCATGAAGGTCAGGCCCAGACGCGAGCTGGTCCACTCACGGGTCTGGTTGGTCAGCTCAAGGTTGTTGTTGAGCTTCTGGCCGTAGGTCGGAACGATCTTCTTCAGACCGGCCTGCCACTCAGGCGTCTTGATGCGGTCCTTGAAGGTCTTTTCCAGCACGCTGAGCATGATCGGCGCAGCGGTGGAAGCACCTGGCGAAGCACCCAGCAGCGCGGCAATGCTGCCGTCTTCAGACGCAACGATCTCGGTACCGAACTGCAGAATGCCGCCGTGCACCGGATCTTTCTTGATCACCTGTACGCGCTGGCCGGCCTGCAGCAATTTCCAGTCTTCGTTCTTCGCCTGCGGGAAGTACTCGCGCAGCGCCGCCATGCGGTCGTCGAAGCTCAGCATCAACTGGCCCATCAGGTAGGTGCTCAGGTCGATGTTGTCGATACCGGCATGGGTCATCGGCATGATGTTGTGGCTGGTCAGGGCCGCGAACATGTCCAGCAGCGAACCGTTTTTCAGGAACTTGGTGGAGAAGGTCGCGAACGGGCCGAACAGCAGGACTTCCTTGCCATCGATGACGCGGGTGTCCAGGTGCGGAACCGACATCGGCGGCGCGCCGACCGACGCCTTGCCGTACAGCTTGGCCTTGTGGCGAGCAACGATGTCCTGATTGTCGGTCATCAGGAACTGGCCACCCACCGGGAAGCCGGCATAGCCTTCGGCTTCAGGAATGCCGGACTTCTGCAGCAGCTTCAGCGCGCCACCACCGGCACCGATGAAGACGAACTTGGCCTTGACGCTGGACTCGACGCCCTTGTTGCCAAGGTCGGCAACGACCACGGTCCAGGTGTTGTCGGCATTGCGCTTGATGTCGCGGACTTCGTGGCGCACGTGCAGCTTGACGTTCTCGCTCTTGGTCAGCGAGCCCACCAACTGGCGGGTGATTTCGCCGAAGTTCACGTCAGTACCGATCGGCATGCGAGTCGCGGCGATCTTCTGGTCGGCGGCGCGGCCTTCCATCACGATCGGCACCCACTTGGCGATCTGGGCGTGGTCCTCGGAGAACTCCATGCCGCGGAACAGCGAGCTGTGCTGCAGGGCTTCATGGCGCTTCTTGAGGAACTCGACGTTCTTGTCGCCCCAGACGAAGCTCATGTGCGGCACGCTGTTGATGAACGACGTCGGGTTGCGCAGCACGTCCTGCTCGACCTGATAGGCCCAGAACTGCTTGGAGATTTCGAACTGTTCGTTGATCGCCACCGCCTTGCTGATGTCGATCTTGCCGTCGGCGCCTTCGCTGGTGTAGTTCAGCTCGCAGAACGCGGAGTGGCCGGTGCCAGCGTTGTTCCAGGCGTTGGAGCTTTCTTCGGCGACCTGGTCCATGCGCTCATAGATGTTGATCGACCACTGGGGTTCGAGTTCGTGGAGGTAGGTCCCGAGGCTGGCACTCATGATGCCGCCGCCGATCAGCAGCACATCGACAGTCTTTTCCGGTTCACTGGGCTTGGAACAACCAATGACGCTCAGGCACAGGAGCGCCAAAAGGATTTTTTTCATATTTCAATCCAATTGAAGTGAAGTGATTGGCCTGACCGCCGCACCCGGGTGCACGCCCTGGTTTTATGGTTTTGCTCACACGATGCCGAACATGCACAAGGCCCGGACGGTTGCGCCGGACCCAACACTGGCGAATGGCTGGGGTATCGGAGAAGCGGGGAGCGGTCTTTTGCCGTGGCTGCCGCGGCAGCCTCTGGTCTAAACACGGGACATGGCCCGCGCTGTCCGGCCTAAAGCAGGAAGCGGGCCAACTTCAGCTCGACCAACGGCTAATAGGCGAGGCGTGTGGTCGCACCCCATATTTGCCGGTTTTCATGGCGGGATCCCGCCAGGCTTGCTGCCTGTTTAGCCAGCAAGTGGCGGATTTCCCCCAGGCTTAAACGTTCAAGCGGACAAACGCGCGGTGACTGCACCCAGTTGCCCGGAGAGTTCATGCAGGCGATGGCCGGCGCGTTCGGTACGTTGCACGGCGCCCTGGTTGTCGGTGGCGATACGGGTGATTTCCACCAGATTGCGGGAGATATCCTCGGCAACGCTGGTCTGCTCCTCGGCGGCGGTGGCGATCTGCCGGTTCATGTCGCGGATCTCCTCCACCGCCAGGGTGATGCGTTTCAACATATCTCCCGCGCGCTGAACCTGCTCAGCCCCCTCCTCGCTCTGCGCCTGGCCCGCCTCGATCGCCTTGACCGCCTCCACCGCGCCGGACTGCACCGCACTGATGATCTGGTTGATCTCGGCAATGGATGACGCCGTGCGCTGCGCGAGGTTGCGCACTTCATCGGCAACCACGGCGAAACCACGCCCGGCCTCGCCGGCCCGCGCCGCCTCAATGGCAGCGTTGAGCGCCAGCAGGTTGGTCTGCTCGGCGATGCCGCGAATCACTTCCAGCACCTTGCCGATCCGCGCGCTGTCCTGCTCCAGATGCCGGATCACCCCGGCAGTACCGGCGATTTCCCGGTTTACCCGGGAAATGGTGTCGATGGTCGCCTGCATCACCTGCTCGCCGGCCTGGGCGCTGTGGTCGGCATCATCCGCCGCCCGTGCCGCTTCTGCGGCATGGCGGGCGACTTCCTGGGCAGTGGCGGACATCTCGTGCATCGCCGTGGCCACCTGGTCGGTGCGCTGGAACTGGTCGTCGGTCCCGCGGGCCATGCCGCCCGCCAGGGTGCGCAGCTCGCCGCTGGCGCTTTCCAGCTCGCCGGCGTTGTCCTGCAGGCGGCCAACGGTGTCGGCGAGGAAGTCACGCAGGGTGTTGGCCGCCACCGCCAGCCGACCCAGTTCGTCCTGGCGATCGCTGGCAACGCGGGCGTCGAAGCGGCCCTGGCTGAGGTGAGCGACGTACTCGATCAGGCGCCGGATCGGCTCGATCAAGCTGCGGTTGACCAACCACAGGCTGAACAGCCCAATCGCCAGCGCCGACAGCAACATGATCGACAGGCCCAGCCAGACGGTGCGCTGCGCCTGCTCGCTGAGTTCCCCGGCCTGCGCCGTGGACGCGGCGCGCAACTGGCTGACCAGTGCGCTCATCTGCTCGCTGGCCGCACGGTCCACGCCCTTGACCGCCAAGTCCCCCGCTGCCGGATCGGCCCCCGCCGCGAGAAACGCCTCGCGGCCGCGGGCATAGGCCTCGCCCAACTGCCGGTGACTGTCCTTCAACTGCACGAGGCTGTTGTGCAACGGCGCATCGCCAGCGTTCTCGCGCACCAACTGGCCGAGGATGTCCTGCACCTGGCGCTCCTGCGCCTGGAACTGCTGCCAGTATTTGTCCAGGTCCGCCGGCTGCTTGCCGCGCAGCAGCACGTTCTTCCACTCCTGGACCTGGATCTTGAATTGCAGGTTGGCTTCATCGATCTGCTGCGACGCCCGCAACGGACCGCCGACCAGTTGGCTGTAGCCATCCACACTGGCGGACAGCAGGCGGAAACAGACCAGGGCAATCAGCAGCATCGCCAACAGGCTGCCGGCAAGCAGGGCGAGGATTTGCATTCTCAGGGAGGTACGCAGAGGCATCGGCGGGATCTCGGAACAAAGGATGGAAACGGCGGCAATGGCCGAGCAAAGACATCCATGTCCTCGAATCACAGGCAAAAAAAAGCTGCCATCAGGGGACGGCAGCGAAACTGCATCGAGCACTTACGCAACAGTTGAAATCGATACTCTCAGGGGATCGCTACAGAAATGTGACAGCCGATACAAACCCTGTCACATATCTGTAAAAAACCGGTTCAGGGGCCGAACTGCAATTCCGCCAACCGCGCATACAGCGGGCTTTCGGCGATCAACTGCAGGTGCGTCCCCACCGCCACCACCTTGCCCTGATCGATCACCGCGATGCGATCGGCATGCTGCACCGTGGCCAGGCGGTGGGCGATCACCAGCGTCGTGCGCCCGGCCATCAAGGTCGGCAGGGCTTGCTGAATCAGGTACTCGCTCTGCGCATCGAGGGCGCTGGTGGCCTCATCCAGCAATAGGATCGGCGCATCCACCAGCAAGGCCCGGGCAATCGCCAGGCGCTGGCGCTGACCGCCGGAAAGGCCGAGGCCGGCGTCGCCGAGGTGGGTCTGGTAGCCGTTGGGCAATTGCAGGATGAATTCGTGAGCATGCGCGCTGCGGGCGGCGGCTTCGACCTCGGCGAAACTGGCGTCGGCGCGGCCGTAGCGGATGTTGTCCTCGACACTGCCGAAGAACAGCGCCGGGTTCTGCGCCACCAGGGCGAAATGCCGGCGCAGCTCCTGCGGATCGAGCCGGGTCAGGGGCTGGCCGTCGAGCAGAATCTGCCCTTGTTGTGGATCGTAGAAACGCAGCAGCAGGTCGAACAGCGTCGACTTGCCCGCGCCGGACGGCCCCACCAGCGCCAGGGTCTGGCCCGGCTCGACGGTCAGGTCAAGGCCATCAATCGCAGGTCGCGAGGCCCGCGACGGGTAGGCAAAGCGCACCGCCTGCAACTCCAGCCGGCCGCTCACCCGTGGCGGCAGACGCATGCCACCGTCCTGCGGCGCGACAATCTCGCTGCGCGCGGCAAGCAACTCGGCAATACGCTCGGCGGCGCCCGCGGCGCGCTGCAACTCCCCGATCACTTCACTGACGGTGCCGAAGGCGCTGCCGACGATCAGGCTGTAGAAGACAAAAGCGGCCAACTCGCCACCGGAGATACGCCCAGCGATCACATCCATCCCGCCGACCCAGAGCATCACCCCCACCGCACCCAGCACCAGCACAATCACCAGAGTGATCAGCCAGGCGCGCTGGACGATACGTTTGCGCGCCGTGGCGAACGCCGCCTCCACCGTTTCACGGAAACGCTGGCGATCCCGTGGCTGGTGGTTGTAGGCCTGCACCGTCTTGATCTGGCCGAGGGTTTCGGCGACGTAGCTGCCGACATCGGCGATGCGGTCCTGGCTCTCCCGGGACAACGAGCGCACCCGGCGGCCGAAGATCAGGATCGGCGCCACCACCAACGGTAGCGCCAGCACCACGATGCTGGTCAGCTTGGGGTTGGTGACGAACAGCAGCACGATGCCGCCCAGGACCATCAGCGTGTTGCGCAGGAACAACGACAGCGACGAGCCGATCACCGACTGCAGCAGCGTGGTATCGGCGGTCAGCCGCGACTGGATTTCGGAACTGCGGTTGTGCTCGAAAAAGCCGGGATGCAGGCCAATCAGGTGATCGAACACCTGTTGGCGAATATCGGCCACCACCCGCTCGCCAATCCACGACACCAGGTAGAAACGCGCGAACGTCCCCACCGCCAGGGCCAGCACCAAGGCCATGAACAGCGCGATGGACTGCCCGAGCAGGTCGGCCGAGCGGGTCACGAAACCCTGGTCCACCAACAGGCGGATGCCCTGACCCATGGACAAGGTGATGCCCGCTGTCACCACCAGCGCCAGCAAGGCGAGCAACGACTGTTTGCGGTACGGGCGAACGAAACGCCAGGCCAGTTGCAGGGCCTGGCGCTGACGCGAGGAAAGCGGATTGAACATGAGGGCTGCCGTCTGTCGGATCTGCCGTGCAGCCTACACCCGGGAGGCGCATTGCCGCCATTGAGCGCGGGGGTTTACAACGCCGGGGCGCAGGCCATAGACCGGATCGGTCTAAAGCACCTCTGGATCTGCACTGAACTTTCTGGTGGACTGATTGCTCGCATGATGTGAACGGCGATGGAGTTGTAACAGACCGGTCATCACGCGGATTTAATCTAGGCTTGCCACCTGAAGAGGAGACAGGAAATGAGCTTGCAACATAGCAGCGCGAATACCCAGCAACGTTCGGTACAACCTGTACCGGTGCACGGTTCGATCATCGACGCCCAAGGGCGCGAGATCCCGATCACCGAGCAGATGATCCAGCAAGCGTGCAGCGAACTGGAAAAAAGCCGGGTCGTACCGGCGAAGAAGAGCTGAAGCTCCACCTCATTCGAAACCCGGCGCCTGCGCCGGGTTTTTTATTGACGAAAACCGCTGGCTCCCGCCTCCGGCCCTACGCGAGCAAGCTCCCGCAAAAACGGCGTCGCTTCAGAAGTCGTCACTCACGCTGCCGGATGCAGGAGCCAGCAGCCTCGCCACAGCGAATGGATAAGCTCGCAGACCTGTCAGTTTTCCAGCACACACCCCAACGCCCGCACAATCTGGCGCAGCGCCGCCGACTCCCCGTCGATCCGCACCCGCAGCCCTTCGATTTCCCGCCGCACCGGATACCCCTTGCGCAACAGGTCGAAGTTCACCCGCTGCTGCGCCGGGTCCTCGCTCAAGCTGCGGCGGAAATCAGCATCGTCGCGTCGCGGGTCATAGACCGCCCGGCACAGCGTCGCCAGCGCCCAGACCGGATCGCTGTCGCCCTGCAACTCCAGCCGCGCCAGCCACGGGCGCGGCAGCAAATCGGCAAGCCAGACCTGCGCCGCCTCGCCACGCCAGGCGCAGAACGCCTGATAGATCTGCGCCGTGCCGCGCTGCTTGCCGTCGAGGCTGTAACCGGCGATATGCGGGGTGGCGATAACGCACAGGTCGGCCAGCTCCGGGTCCACTTGTGGCTCTTCTTCCCAGACGTC
The DNA here is from genome assembly GCF_025466015.1 of Pseudomonas sp. 5P_5.1_Bac1. Taxonomy (NCBI): domain Bacteria; kingdom Pseudomonadati; phylum Pseudomonadota; class Gammaproteobacteria; order Pseudomonadales; family Pseudomonadaceae; genus Pseudomonas; species Pseudomonas sp. 5P_5.1_Bac1. Next base: position 114,316 of record NZ_JANLNX010000115.1, read on the forward strand.
CAGCACCGCCAGCACATCCTCGCGATCCAGCAGCAGCTCACGCAGCGCAACGTTGTCGATCACCGGGCCACGGCTGGCGTTGATCAGCCAGGCGCCCTGGCGCAGGCTCGCCAGGCGCTCGGCGTCGAGCAGATGCCAGGTGGCCTGCTCGCCCGAGCGGGTCAGCGGGGTATGCAGGCTGATGACGTCGCATTCGGCGAGAATCTGCTCCAGCCCGACATACTCACCACCCTCCGTCGCCTGCCGCGGCGGGTCGCAGACCAGCACCTTCCAGCCCAGCCCGCGCAGCACTTCGACCAGACGCCCGCCGACTTCACCGGCGCCAACCACACCGTAGGTGCGCGACGCCAGGTCCGCGCCATCCAGCTCGGCGAGGGTCAACAGGCTGCCCAGCACATAATCCACCACCCCACGGGCATTGCAGCCCGGCGCGCTGGACCAGTGAATGCCGGCCTCGGCGAAATACGGCAGGTCCAGGTGATCGGTGCCAATGGTGCAGGTGCCGACGAAGCGCACCCGGCTGCCCTCCAGCAACGCACGGTCGACCTTGGTCACCGAGCGCACCAGCAACACGTCGGCATCGCGCACGCAGTCGCGGTCGATGGCCCGGCCGGGGTAACGGCGGATCTCGCCAAACCCGGCAAAGAAGGCATCGAGCAGCGGGATGTTTTCGTCGGCAACTATCAGCATGGTGCTCTCCTGTGGGGGAGCGCAGTGTAGGGCCGGGAGTGGGTAAGGGGCTACAAGGTGTTGCGATCGACCTGCACATCCAACCCACCCATTTCCTGACCAATGCGTCAGGGCGTAGACTGCCCGGTTTTCCGCACACTGCCACCGGACGACCGCCTAGTGACCCTTTCCGCTACAACCACCCTCTCCCGCCCCGCCCGAATACGCGCCGAAACACGCGGGCTGCTGCACCTCGCCACGCCGATCATCGTCGCGCAACTGGCGACCACCGCCATGGGCTTCGTCGATGCGGTGATGGCCGGCCGGGTCAGCCCGGAAGATCTGGCGGCGGTAGCACTGGGCAATTCGATCTGGATTCCGGTGTACCTGCTGATGACCGGCATCCTCCTCGCCACCACGCCCAAAGTGGCGCAGCGCTTCGGTGCCGGCCAGCACGGCGAAATCGGCCCGCTGGTGCGCCAGGCCCTGTGGCTGGGGCTGGTGGTGGGCCTGCTGGCGAGCGCCATGTTGCTCAGCGCCGAACCGATCCTGCGGCTGATGAAGGTCGATCCGCAACTGATCGGCCCGAGCATGGGCTACCTGCAAGGCATCGCCTTCGGTTTCCCCGGCATCGCCCTTTACTACGTGCTGCGCTGCTACAGCGATGGCCTGGGCCGCACCCGGCCGAGCATGGTCATCGGTCTGTGCGGGTTGTTGCTGAACATTCCGCTGAACTGGGTGCTGATCTACGGTCACTTCGGCATGCCGGCGCTGGGCGGTGTCGGTTGCGGCTGGGCCACCGGCATCGTCGGCTGGTTCATGGCCCTGAGCATGGCCGGCTGGAGCCGCTGGGCCCCGGCCTACGCCAGTAGCCGCGTACTGGTCAGGCTCGACCGGCCGCAGTGGGCGGTGATCAAGCGCCTGCTCGGCATCGGCCTGCCAATCGGCATCGCCGTATTCGCCGAATCGAGCATCTTTGCGGTGATCGCCCTGCTGATCGGCAGCCTCGGCCCGACCGTGGTGGCCGGGCACCAGATCGCCCTGAACATCAGTTCGCTGCTGTTCATGATTCCGTATTCGCTGGGGATGGCGGTGACCGTGCGGGTCGGTCAGGCGGTGGGGGCCGGCGACCCGTACCAGGCGCGCTTCGCCTCACTGGTCGGGCTGGGCACGGCGCTGGTGTTCGCCGCGTTCTCGGCCAGCCTGATCCTGTTGCTGCGCGAGCAGATCGCGGCGATCTACACGCCGGACACCACGGTGATCCAGATTGCCGCGATGCTTATCGTGTTCGCCGCGCTGTACCAGTTCTCCGACGCCATCCAGGTGATCTGCGCCGGTGCGCTGCGCGGTTATCAGGACACCCGGGTGACGATGATCCTGACCCTGTTCGCGTATTGGGGCATCGGTCTGCCGGTCGGCTACCTGCTCGGCCTGACCGATGTCTTCGGCCCGGCCAGCGGCCCGAGCGGGTTGTGGCAAGGCCTGATCGCCGGCCTGACCTGCGCGGCGCTGATGCTGTCGATCCGCCTGGCGCGCAGCACCCGCCGGCATATTCGCCGGGCGGGGCGTTGAAGGTTCAGGCGAGCTTCTTGCGGATCCAGTAGAGGTAGGTGCCGCCCTCTTCCTGCTGCTGCACCAGTTCGTGACCGAGGAATACGCAAAACTTGGGAATGTCGCGGCGGGTCGAGGGGTCGGTGGCGATGACCTTGAGCAGGCCGCCCGCGGCGAGGTCGCGCACGTGCTGGTGCAGCATCATCACCGGCTCCGGGCAGTTCAGGCCGGTGGCGTCGAGCACGGCATCAGGGGTGAGATCGGTCATTCGGGACTCCGTAATCAGTAAGCGAATTCAGCGCGGCTTGAGGTCGAGACGGCGCAGGTGGCAGGTCACTTCCTCACGGTCGTGATAGAGCTGCTTGCAGCCGATCGAGACCTTCACCTTGCGCGCCTTGAAGCCTTCCTCGATGCGGTCCAGCAGACGGCGCACTTCGGCGTAGCGCTGCTTCATCGGCAGCTTCAGGTTGACCACCGCCTCGCGGCAGTGCCCGCCGCCCAGCCATTCCTCGACCATCGCCGCGGTGCGCGCCGGTTTCTCGACGATGTCGCAGACCATCCAGTCCACGGTCTGCTTGGGCTTCCAGGTGAAACCGTCGACCATCAAATGCTGGACCAGCCCGGTGTCCATCAGGCTTTCGGCCATCGGCCCGTTGTCGATGGCGGTCACCAGCATGCCGCGGCGGACCAGTTGGTAGGTCCAGCCGCCCGGCGCGGCCCCGAGGTCAACGCCGGTCATGTCATCCGACAGGCGCTGGTCCCACTGGCCACGCGGGATGAAGTGGTGCCAGGCCTCTTCCAGCTTGAGGGTCGAGCGGCTTGGCGCCTCGCGGGGGAATTTAAGGCGCGGGATGCCCATCGGCCACATCGCCGAGTTGCCCGCGTCGGCCACGCCGAGAAACACCCGCCGACCGCTGACGAAGGTCAGCAACAGCCGCGCGCTCGGGCCGTCCTCGACCAGACGGCCGGCCTTGAGCAAGGCCTTGCGCAGCGGGCCTTCGAACTTGCGGCAGAAGGTCGAAAGCTCCTTGCCGTCGTTGCTGTCCATCACTTCCAGCCAGAGACTGCCGGCCACCGGGTAATCCGCCAGATGCTCCAGCAATACGCTGATGCGGTCGGTTTCCGGCAGCTCGACAAAGCTGCCCCGCGCCCATTGGCGAGGGAAGATCAACTGGTTGAAACGCAGCTCGCGCATCATCCGCTCGGCGCCTTCGGCGTCGTTGCAGATGAACTCGGCGCAGGCGCTCTGCGGCTTGGCCTTGGCATAGCCGGCAACGCCAAGACGCGCGGCGTGTTCACTGATCTCGGAACAGACCTCGCCCTCGAAACCGGGCCGGCAATGCATGAACAGGGTATTCATCACTCACTCCAGAACGGCTGGCAGCCGATGCGCCCCAGCCCTGACCGGGGACAAGCAGCCCCGGTGAAAATCGGCGAATGATAAAGGAGTTTCGGAACTGGCGACATGCCCCGCCGGTCCAGTAAAGGGTCAGGTCGATGAAACAGGACTAACCTGACTGTTCAGCCAGGTCCGTGCCGTGCGGATCGTCACAGAGCCGGTGAAGCGGCGACAGCAAGGCCGCTCACCGACTCAGAAGGAGTTGGTCAATGCCCTCGCTCGACAGCCTGAAAACCCTCAAGACCCTGGCGGTGAATGGCCGCCCTTATCACTACTACAGCCTGACCGAGGCCGCCCGCCAGTTGGGCGACCTGCAGCGCCTGCCGATGTCGCTGAAGGTGCTGCTGGAAAACCTGCTGCGCTGGGAAGACGGCAAGACCGTCACCGGCGCCGACCTTACCGCCCTCGCCGACTGGCAGCGCGAGCGCCGCTCGGACCGCGAAATCCAGTACCGCCCGGCGCGGGTGCTGATGCAAGACTTCACCGGCGTGCCGGCGGTGGTCGACCTGGCCGCCATGCGCGCAGCCATGGCCCAGGCCGGCGGCGATCCGCAGCGGATCAACCCACTGTCGCCAGTGGATCTGGTGATCGACCACTCGGTGATGGTGGACCGCTACGCGACCCCAAGCGCCTTCGCGCAGAACGTCGATATCGAAATGCAGCGCAACGGCGAACGCTATGCCTTCCTGCGCTGGGGCCAGAACGCGTTCGACAACTTCCGCGTGGTGCCGCCCGGCACCGGCATCTGCCACCAGGTCAACCTGGAATACCTCGGCCGCACCGTCTGGACCCGCGAAGAAGACGGTCGCACCTACGCCTTCCCCGACACCCTGGTCGGCACCGACTCTCACACCACCATGATCAACGGCCTCGGCGTACTCGGCTGGGGCGTGGGCGGTATCGAGGCCGAGGCGGCGATGCTCGGCCAGCCGGTGTCGATGCTGATTCCCGAGGTGATCGGCTTCAAACTCACCGGCAAGTTGCGCGAAGGCATCACCGCCACCGACCTGGTGCTGACGGTCACGCAAATGCTGCGCAAGAAAGGCGTGGTGGGCAAATTCGTCGAGTTCTACGGCGACGGCCTCGCCGACCTGCCGCTGGCCGACCGCGCCACCCTGGCCAATATGGCCCCGGAATACGGCGCGACCTGCGGGTTCTTCCCGGTGGACGATGTCACCCTGGATTACCTGCGCCTGTCGGGTCGGCCGGCGGAAACCGTGGAACTGGTCGAAGCCTATTGCAAGGCCCAGGGCCTGTGGCGCGTGCCCGGCCAGGAGCCGCTGTTCAGCGACACCCTGGCGCTCGACATGCTCGAGGTCCAGGCCAGCCTGGCCGGGCCGAAACGGCCGCAGGACCGGGTCTCCCTGCCCGGCGTCAGCCAGGCCTTCGATGATTTCCTCGGTTTGAACGTGCGGCGCACCAATAGCGGCGTCAACGGCGACCAACCCGGAGAAACCCGCTTCAGCCTCGACGGCCAGGAACACACCTTGAAAGACGGCGCCGTGGTGATCGCCGCGATCACCTCCTGCACCAACACCTCCAACCCCAGCGTGATGATGGCGGCCGGCCTGCTGGCGAAAAAAGCCGTGGAAAAGGGCCTGCAACGCAAGCCCTGGGTCAAGAGTTCGCTGGCCCCCGGCTCCAAAGTGGTGACCGACTACTACAACGCCGCCGGCCTGACCCGCTACCTGGACGAACTGGGCTTCGACCTGGTGGGCTACGGCTGCACCACCTGCATCGGCAACTCCGGGCCGCTGGCCGACCCGATCGAGGCCGCCATCGCCAAGGCCGATCTGGTGGTGGCGTCGGTACTGTCGGGCAACCGCAACTTCGAAGGCCGGGTCCATCCGCTGGTCAAGACCAACTGGCTGGCCTCGCCGCCGCTGGTGGTGGCCTACGCCCTGGCCGGCAGCGTGCGCGTCGACCTGAGCCGCGATCCGCTGGGCAACGACGCCAGCGGCCAGCCGGTGTACCTGCGGGACATCTGGCCGAGCCAGCAGGAAATCGCCGCCGCGGTTGCGCAAGTGGACACGGCGATGTTCCACAAGGAATACGCCGAGGTCTTCGCCGGCGACGAGCAATGGCAAGCCATCGAAGTGCCGCAGGCCGCGACCTACGTCTGGCAGGACGATTCCACCTACATCCAGCATCCGCCCTTCTTCGAAGGGATTTCCGGCCCGCCGCCGGCGATCGAGGATGTCCACGGCGCGCGGATTCTGGCCCTGCTCGGGGACTCGGTGACCACCGACCACATCTCGCCCGCCGGCAATATCAAGGCCGACAGCCCGGCCGGGCGCTACCTGCGGGACAAAGGCGTGGAGCCACGCGACTTCAACTCCTACGGCTCGCGGCGCGGCAACCATGAAGTGATGATGCGCGGCACCTTCGCCAATATCCGTATCCGTAACGAAATGCTCGGCGGCGAGGAAGGCGGCAACACCCTGCACATCCCCAGCGGCGAAAAACTGGCGATCTACGATGCGGCCATGCGATACCGCGACGAAGGCACCCCGCTGGTGGTGATCGCCGGGCAGGAATACGGCACCGGGTCGAGCCGTGACTGGGCGGCCAAAGGCACCAATCTGCTCGGGGTCAAGGCGGTGCTGGCGGAAAGCTTCGAACGGATCCACCGCTCCAATCTGGTGGGCATGGGCGTGCTGCCGCTGCAGTTCAGCGCCGGACAGGACCGCAAGCTGCTCAAGCTCAGCGGACGCGAGCAGATCGACATCCTCGGCCTTACCGGGGCGCGCATCGAACCACGGATGAGCCTGCACCTGCGTATCAGCCGCGAGGACGGGAGCGAGGAAACCATTGCCGTGCTTTGTCGCATCGATACTTTGAATGAAGTGGAGTACTTCAAGGCGGGCGGCATTCTGCATTACGTGTTGCGGCAATTGATTGCACATTGAGAGGAGCGAGTGATGGCTACCAAGTGCATGCCGGAAGTTGTTTAGCGCTCTCTAGATCGAGCGCCGCCCGCGCGGCGCATCGCGGATGAATCCGCTCCTACATTTTTTGCAACGTGCCATGACCTGTCAGAGAGGTGTTGCCCGCCTTTGGCTTTCGACGATGAATCGCGGGGCGGCTGTTGAGGTCGACTCGATACCGTGTCGTACCACCAAGGCGGTCAACCATGGCCTGACAGGTATAGGTACGTTGCAGCAAATGTAGGAGCGGATTCATCCGCGATGCGCCGCGCGGGCGGCGCTCGATCTTGAGGGCGCTGAAAACCTGTCGGCTAGCGCCTGGTCGCCATTACCCGGCTTCCTGACTGGCGCCTGCTGCACTTCGTATTTTTCACCCATCCGCGACACGCACCACTATGAACCATCGGTCACTCACTGACTTATGTTGCGAAAATGTGAAAGAATGCGCGCAAATTACTTGAACGTGACGACTTCACTTAGCTCACCCGCCTCAAGAGAATATTGAGCGGGATCAATAAAACCCAAATATTCATTCAATAATTTCGCGCGTTAGCCGATACCACGCGAAAGCCTTGCGGATTGAACAGCTTATGCGTAACAACCAGCCGATTACCCAGCGCGAACGGACTTTCCCTGCCCAACAACGGTTGATTTCGACTACCGATGCCAAGGGTGTCATTACGTACTGCAACGAAGCTTTCATCGAGATCAGTGGTTTCTCCCGGGACGAACTGATGCGTGCGCCACACAACCTGGTTCGCCACCCGGACGTGCCGCCTGCGGTATTTGCCCACATGTGGACCACCCTCAAGCAAGGCCTGCCCTGGATGGGCATCGTCAAGAACCGCTGCAAGAGCGGTGATCACTATTGGGTCAACGCCTACGTCACGCCGATCTACGACAACAACCAGATCGTCGGTTACGAGTCGGTGCGGGTAAAACCGACCGCCGAGCAGGTCCGCCGCGCCGAGGCGCTGTACAAGCGCATCAACGATGGCAAGTCGGCCATCCCGCGCCGCGACAAGTGGCTGCCGGTGCTGCAGGACTGGCTGCCGTTCATCATGGTCAGCCAGATCGGCTTCCTGATCGGCATCTGGTTGGGTCACTCGTGGGGCTTCGCCCTCGCCGCCGCACTCTCGGTGCCGCTCGGCCTGCTGGGCCTGAGCTGGCAACAACGCGGCCTCAAGCGCCTGCTGCGCCTGGCCGAACAGACCACGTCCGACCCGCTGATCGCGCAGATGTTCACTGACAGCCGCGGCGTCCAGGCTCGCCTGGAAATGGCCATGCTCAGCCAGGACGCACGCCTGAAGACCTGCCTGACCCGCCTGCAGGACACCGCCGAACACCTCAACGAGCAAGCCCGGCAGTCCGATGCCCTGGCCCACAACAGCTCGTCAGGCCTGGAGCGCCAGCGCGTCGAGACCGAACAGGTCGCCGCCGCCGTCAACGAAATGGCCGCCACCACCCAGGAAGTGGCCAACCACGTACAGCGCACCGCCGACGCGACCCAGGCCGCCAACCGCCTGACCGACCGTGGCCGCAGCATAGCCGGGGAAACCCGCGACGCCATCCAGCGCCTGTCCACTGCCGTGGGCGAGACCGGCCAGACCGTCACCCAACTGGCCCGCGACAGCGATGAAATCGGCGGCGTAGTGGATGTCATCAAGGGCATCGCCGACCAGACCAACCTGCTGGCACTGAACGCCGCCATCGAAGCCGCCCGCGCCGGTGAAATGGGCCGTGGCTTCGCCGTGGTAGCCGACGAAGTCCGCCAACTGGCACAGCGCACCAGCGAATCCACCGGGCAGATCCACAGCCTGATCGCCAAGCTGCAGCAGACCGCGTCCAACGCCGTGCAAACCATGGAAGCCGGGCACCGTCAGGCCGAAGAAGGCGTGGCCCGGGTCATGGAAGCGGACCAGGCGCTGGTGGGCATCAGCGAGGCGGTGGCCAATATCACCGACATGACCACCCAGATCGCCGCTGCCACCGAGCAACAGACGTCGGTGGCCGAGGAAATCAGCCGCAACATCAGCACCATCGCGGCGCTGGCCGACCAGACTTCCGAGCAGGCCCAGCATTCGGCCCAGCTCAGCGAAGAACTGACCCTCACCGCCACCACCCAGTACTCGCTGGTGGAACGCTTCAACCGCTAAGCGCGAAACGGTGAAACGAAAAGGCCCGGGAAAGCGATTTCCCGGGCCTTTTTCATTTCACGATGACTCCAGCCCGGCCTTTCGCCGAACTTCTCGCCCCAATGCCACTCGCCCTTTCTTCATGCCAATAGCAAGTGCAGACAAGATCAGCGCGATGGATATCCAGTCCCATCCGCTCGGAACCTGATGAACGATAAAGATCGAGCTGACAATTCCGAATACCGGAATCAAAAGTGACAGGGGCGCCACCTTCGAGACCGCATATTCACGCAGAAGGAAATTCCACCCCCAATAGCAAAAGTGCGTCGCGGCATACACCTGAAATGCCAGTGAAAAGAGTGCGCTTGAATCCATCGCTGATGCGAGATCATCAAAGGGTGCAGCCCCCTGTAGCCACCACGTCAGCAGCAGAAGCGGTATCGGAGGAAAGAGGCTCGCCCACACGACAAAGGCGAATATCTCCTTCACCTTGGAAATCTTGATGATGATGTTGCCGATACTCCATGCCACGGCGCTGATCATGACCAACAGGAAACCTGTAGACGTGGCTTTTCCAGGGCTGCCCAGCAGAATGCCGACCAGCCCTGTTGCAGCCAGCCCGATACCGATAAGTTGAGGCCAACTAAGACTCTCGCGGAACAACAGTACGCCCCACCCCAACGTGAAGAACGCACTGAACTGAATCAACAACGACGCACTGCCGGGCGGCACCCCCATGGCAATTCCGAGATTGATCAACGCCCACATGGCAACACCAAAAATCAAGCCATAGGCCACCAACCACTGCATGGCGACGTTTGGACGCTTCACGAAAAATACCCAGGGGAATGCGGCAAGCGCGAATCGAATGGCGGTCAAGAGCAACGGATCAATGTGGGCCAATCCCAGCTTGGTGATCGGGAAGTTGAATCCCCACACAGCTGTCACAAGGACAGCAAGGAGCAAATGTTTTCTCTGCATGGTCGGCGGTCTTTTCTAGTCCTGGCAGGAAGTAGCCTGGAAACGTAGGGAACTATGCCGCGCCAACGATTGGCCCACTTTCAATTTCAGGTCATGCAAAGATAAAATCAGGCCATGATGAAAGTTATGGTCAATCCCTACGAAGACACGCCCGGTGATGTGGTTGTGACAAGGCAAGACTATGCCGATGGCGAACTGTTCCCGATGCATAGCCATCGGAGGGGCCAGTTCGCCTACGCCGCTTGCGGCGTCATCACCGTCGAAACCGAGGCAGGCAACTGGGCCGTCCCGCCGCTACGAGCTATCTGGGTGCCCGCTGGATTGAGCCATGCCATGCAGATGCGTGGTCCCGTGACCATGCTTAACACTTACATTCGCCCGCACGCGGCACAAAGCGTCGGACTTCCCGAGCATTGCCAGGTCTTTGGCGTCTCGACATTGGTACAGCAACTGCTAGAGAAGGCTGTTGATGTTCCCGCCCATCACTCATCAAAAGGGCGCGATGCACACTTGATGGGACTGCTCCTCTATGAAATTGCCAATATGCCTGCGCTGTCGCTCAATGCGCCCATTCCCGGCGAACCGCGCCTTGCACTGGCATGTAACGGCTTCCTTGCTGCGCCTTCCCTGGAAATCGGAATCGACGACATGGCAGAGCGTGCTGGAATGAGTCGCCGGACATTCACCCGTCAGTTCCGAACCTATACAGGGATTAGCTACATTGAGTGGCGTCAACAGGCGTGTTTGTTGGCGGCCGTCGTTCGATTGGGGAATGGCGAACCTGTTACGCGCGTTGCCATGGATCTTGGATACAGCAGCCCAAGCGCCTTTGCGACAGTGTTCAAAAGCGCCCTTGGTGAGACCCCAAGCAGATACTTTCAGGGGCCTCAGTACTGACGGGTGTCAGGGGCCTACCAATCCAGCGACAAGCGGCTCTCGAAGTACCGCGCCTCGCCCGTCAACGGATCCTCGAAGCGCAGGCTCCGCGCCAGCAGCTTCAACGGTCTGGCGTAATCGTCCTCACCCTGTAGCACATCGGGGTAGAACGGGTCGTTGCAGAGCGGCGCACCGAGCGCCGCCATATGCACCCGCAACTGATGGGTCTTGCCAGTGACCGGCGACAAGCCATAGCGCCAAAGCTCGCCATTTTTCTCCAGCACCTCGGCCACGGTCTCGCTGTTGCTCGTGCCGGGCACTTCCTGCATGCGGAAAAATGGCTCGCCGCTGGCCATGCGGCTTTTGTGCACCAAGGGGAAATTCAGGTCCGGTAAGGCCGGGGCGATGGCCTGGTACTGCTTGTCGATGCGCCGGGTGGGGAACAGTTGCTGGTACGCCGAGCGGCTGTCCGGGTTGGCGGAAAACAGCACCAGCCCGGCGGTGTGCCGGTCGATGCGGTGCAGCGGCACCAGATGAGGGTTGTCGAGGCGACGGATCAGGCGTCGCAGCAGAGTCTGCTCGACATACTCGCCGGACGGCGTCACCGGCAGGAAATGCGGCTTGTCAGCCACCACCAGATGCTCGTCGACATGGAGAATGTGCTCCAGCACCGGAATCGGCTTCTCGTTGGGGACTTCACGAAAATAGTGAATGCGCAAACCCGGACGATAAGGATGATCGACGCCGATTGGCTGACCCTGGGCATCCAGTACCCGCCCCCGGGCGATGCGATCGAGCCACTGCTCCCGGCTGATCGTCTTGAAGTGATCGCACAGGCAATCCAGCACGCTGACCCAGTTGCCCGGCGGCAGGCAAACCGTACTGGCCTGATGCTGGGCCGGGTTGAAGGAAGCACTCATGGAAACACTCACGACCTGATGGCCGGCCATTATCGCGAATGACCGCCACCTCAGCCAGCCTCGACCGCCGCCTGGTCGCACGCGGTCTTCAACCAGCGCAGCACATCGACCGCCTCCCAGCGGCTGGCGTCGTACAGGGCGTAGGCCAGGCCCTGATAGCCGACCACGTCCAGCGGCCGGTGGAAGCCGGCGCGCTGGAACAACGCCTCGACCTCGGCAAAGCAGGTATTGAAGTGCACCTTGCCGAACGGCGTACGGTCGTCGGTGACCAGCCCGTCGATGCGCAGGTCCAGCACGGCTTCACTCACACGCTCGACGGACATGTGGTTGACGCTGTATTTCAGTTGTTCGACGTTGACCATCGCTGTTCTCCGGGCGCGAAAGAGCCGGCCCCAATACTGTATTTATATACAGGATAGGAGGCCGGCGGCATGGGCGTCAATCAACGCCCGGGGTTCATTGCAGGCCCGGCAGATAACCGGTGCCCTTGCGGATGGTCAGCACCTCGCGGCGCTGGCGGCCTTCGGCGAAGCCCAGATGAACCCAGCCGTCGAACTCGAAGATCAATTGATCGAACGACAAAGCGCTGTCCATGATTCGCTGCGCAAGGTCGCGCGGGGTCAGGGAGACGGCGATGATATCGGCGGCCAGTCCGTTGATATGCGCACTGGAACGGGAACCGCCGATGCGGCGGTTGAGCACTTCGCTGCGGTAGCCGCTACTGACCAGGATCGGTCGCGAAACCAGGCTGCGCACCGTTTCGAGGCTGCGGCATGTCTCTACAAGGTTGGCGATGGCCCGGCTATCAGGAACGTTATCGATGCCTTCGCGGCTGGCGACTTGCGAGGCGGTCATTTCGGCAAGGGTGAAATGCGGGGTGAGAAACATCGGAGCCACTCCTTTGGCTGGGGAATTGGCGCAGGCCACAGACCCGCGCCAGCGGATTCTCCAACCCGCACCCCAAGGATGCACCCGCACATGTGCATCGAGATGTTAATCACCGGCTCAGCGCAGGAAAGCCACCACCTGGTCCGCATCGAACGGCCAGTTCAGCTCGGCGCCGCTGTCGCAGCGGCGCAGGACCGGAATCAGCAACCCGTAGCGCTCCACCTGGAGGGCGTCGTCGCCGATGTCGACCAACTCGACCAGCAACCCATGCTCGACGAACGGCATGAGCAAGGCTTCGGCGACTTCGCACAGGTGACAACCCAGGGTGCCGAACAATTGGCATTCAGGAAGCATGAAAAATACCGATACAAAATGGACGATGGCGTCATTCTAGGGCCACGAAAAAACGCCGTCGAGACACACAGGACGACTACACCCCGGATTGACCTGGATCAATTCGCAATCCCGTGGAGGACTGTATTCTGGTCGTTTTTTTGCCGTTTTTTTACATGGAGTATGTGGTGTGTTTGCAAACCTGCTGATCATCCTGGCGTCGTCACTGGTCGTCATTGCCGTGTTCAGGCGCCTGCAATTGCCGCCTGTGCTGGGCTACCTGTGTGTCGGACTATTCGTCGGTCCGACGGCGCTGGACTGGGTCAACGAAAGTGAAGAGCTGCCCGACCTGGCGGAAATGGGCGTGGTGTTCCTGCTGTTTTCCCTGGGCCTGGAGTTCTCCCTGTCGAAAATGCTCGCCCTGCGCCGGGTGGTGTTCGGCCTCGGCAGCCTGCAGGTCGTCTGCACCGGCCTGCTCCTGGCCGGTGTGTTGTCGCTGCTCGGCATGAGCAGCACCGCCGCACTGCTGCTCGGTGGCGGGCTGGCGCTGTCATCGACGGCGATCGTCAGCAAGGAGCTGACCAGCCTCGGCGAAATCTTCAGCAGCCACGGCCAGAACGCGATCGGCGTATTGCTGTTCCAGGATGTGGTGGCGGTCCTGCTGCTGACCCTGGTGCCGGTGTTCGCCGGCGAAAGCGGCCAGGCCTGGTACTGGGCGCTGCCGCTGACCCTGGGCAAGACCGTGGTGCTGTTCGTCGGTCTGCTGCTGGCCAGCCGCTGGCTGTTGCCGCGGCTGTTCCACGAGGTGGCCAGCTCGCACTCGGCGGAGCTGTTCGTCCTGCTGGCGCTGGTGATCGTCCTGCTTACCGCCTGGTTGACCCACCTGCTCGGCCTGTCGCCCGCGCTGGGCGCGTTCCTCGCTGGCATGTTGCTGGGCGAAAGCAACTACCGGCACCAGATCGAAGCGGATATCCGCCCGTTCCGCGACATCCTGCTGGGTCTGTTCTTCGTCAGTATCGGCATGCTCATCGACCTGCAACTGTTCGCCAGCCATGGCCTGGAAATCCTCGGCCTGACCTTGGGTCTGCTGCTGTTGAAAGGTTGCGTGGTGGCGGCGCTGGTACGGGTGCGTGGCAGTGACGCGGAAACCGCCTGGCGCAGCGGCCTGGCCCTGGCCCAGGGCGGCGAGTTCTGCTTCGCGCTGATGGCGCAGATGCAATTGAGCAACCTGTTGCCGGAAGAACTCGGCCACCTGCTGCTCGCCGCGACCTTCTGCTCGATGCTGGTCACGCCGCTGCTGCTGCGCGCCGCGCCCGCCATCGCTCTGCGCCTGCACCGCAAGCCCAACGAAGAAGTCCACCTGGAAGAAATCGAAGCGCAGAGCGCCACAATGGACGGCCATGTGCTGATCTGCGGCTACGGCCGTGTCGGTCAGTCCATTGGCCGTTTCCTGCGGCGCGAGCAGCAAGCCTTCATCGCCCTCGACGATGACCCGGTGCGGGTCCAGGAAGCCGCCGCCGGCGAAAACTGCGTGCACTACGGCGACTCGCGCCGGGGCGAATTGCTGGAGGCGATTGGCCTGGACCGGGCACGCTTGCTGGTGATCGCGGTGGACAACACCGACGTGGCGATGACCGTGCTCAAGGCCGCGCGCCACCTCAACAGCCAGATCCCGATCCTGGTGCGCACCCGCGACGACAGCCTGCGCGACGAGTTGCGCGCCGCGGGCGCCAGCGCGGTGGTCCCGGAACTGCTGGAGTCGAGCCTGATGCTGGCGTCCCACGCGCTGATCATGCTGGGCGTGCCCGAAGCACGGGTCCGCGAGCGCATCGACGAAGTGCGGCAGAACCGCTACCGCTTGCTGCACGGTTTCTACCACGGCGCGCAAACCCATCTGGTCGACGCCGAAGGCAAGCCCAAGGTGCTGATGCACGCGGTCAATCTCGGCGCCGACGCCTATGCTTGCGGGCGCAAGCTGGAGGATCTCGGGCTGGAGCAACTGGGCGTCGAACTGCGCGCGGTGCAGCGCAACGGCAGCGAGCTGGCGGTGGATACCGCGACCTGCCTGCACGCCGGTGATGCCGTGCTGCTGTGCGGCCCGCTGGCCGCCATCGAGGCCAGCGAGTCACGTTTGCGCACCGGCCGCTGAGGCCGATCAGTCCTGGCTGGTGGCGCCGATCTTGTGGATCGACAGGTCGGCGCCGTAATACTCCTGCTCCTGGCTCAGGCGCAGGCCATGAACCCGCTTGATGCTGCCGTACACGACAAAACCGCCGGCCAGCGCCACGACCACACCGGCCAGGGTGCCGATCAACTGGCTGGCCAGGCTCACGCCACCGAGGCCGCCGAGCAGTTCCTGACCGAAGATGCCGCAGGCGATCCCGCCCCACACGCCACAAATGCCGTGCAACGGCCAGACACCCAGCACATCGTCGATCTTCCAGCGGTTCTGGGTCGCGGTGAAGCACCAGACGAACAGGCCACCGGCAATCGCGCCGGTGGCGAGCGCGCCCACCGGATGCATCAGGTCGGAGCCCGCGCAGATCGCCACCAGCCCGGCCAGCGGGCCGTTGTGCAGGAAGCCCGGGTCATTGCGACCGACCAGCAGCGCCGCGACGGTGCCGCCCACCATCGCCATCAATGAGTTGACCGCCACCAGGCCGCTGACCGCAGACAGGGTCTGCGCGCTCATCACGTTGAAGCCGAACCAGCCGACGATCAGGATCCACGACCCCAGCGCCAGGAACGGAATATTCGACGGTGCAAACGCCACCAGCCGGCCGTCGCGGTAGCGTCCGTTGCGCGGGCCAAGCAGCAGCACCGCCGCCAGCGCCAGCCAGCCGCCCATGGCGTGCACCACCACGGAGCCGGCGAAGTCATGGAAGCCCGCGCCAAAGCGCTCCTGCAGCCATGCCTGCACCCCGAAGTTGCCATTCCAGACGATGCCTTCGAAGAACGGGTAGACGAACGCAACGATCAGGAAGGTTGCGCACAATTGCGGGGCGAAGCGTGCACGCTCGGCGATCCCGCCGGAAATGATCGCCGGGATCGCCGCGGCGAAGGTCAGCAGGAAGAAGAACTTCACCAGGCCGTAGCCGTGTTCGGCGCCGAGGGTCGCGGCCGGGTGCAGGAAGTGCGTGCCGTAGGACAGCCAGTAGCCGATAAAGAAATAGGCCAGGGTCGACACGGCAAAGTCGCTGAGGATCTTCGACAGCGCGTTGACCTGATTCTTGTGCCGCACCGTGCCGACTTCGAGGAAGGCAAAACCGGCGTGCATGGCCAGCACCATCACCGCCCCGAGGAGGATGAACAGGGTATTGGAGCCCTGGACCAGAGAGTCCACGGCGCTTTGCAAATTTTCCATGAAGTCGGCAGACCTGCAAAATGAAAAAAGCACCAAAGCGGTTCGAAAGCCTTCCAGCGCGCACCAACCTGGATCAATTGGGCGCCCATCCGTGGCCGGAAAGACCGCTGCGTGGTGATTTTTCCTGGGTTCGTCTTGAATTGGGTTATGGTTTATCGGCCGTCCAGAGCAGCCCACGCCCGCAAACGGCGCAGGCGCCCGGCAAAGCGCACCACTGCGAAGCAAATGCTGTACCAGCCACATCGCAGTGAACCTTCCGCCTCACCGCGCACTCGAAATTCCAATTGCCAAACCCCTCATGGAGAATCGTATGGCCCGCAAATCCGCAGAGACCGCCCAGGACATCCTCAAGGCCGACTTCCAGGCGCTGGTGCGTGACACCGAGAAGCTTCTGGAACACAGCGCCACCCTCGCCGGCGACCAGGCCGACGAGCTTCGCGCACAGATCCACGACAGCCTGCTGCGCGCCCGCGAAACCCTGCAACAAACCGAAGACAACCTGCGCGTGCGCGGTCAGGCAGCACTGACCAGCACCGAAGATTACGTGCAGAGCAATCCATGGCAATCCATCGGCATCGCCGCCGGGGTCGGTTTCCTGGTGGGCCTGCTGGCCAGCCGGCGCTGAGGAACGGGCATGGAAAACCAAACCCCCGGCTCGTCTTCGCGGCGCCTCGGCGCCGCCATCCTCGGCCTGCTGCACGGCCATGTTGAGCTGTTCGGCATCGAGCTGCAGGAACAGAAAGCGCGCACGCTGAGCCTGCTGCTGTTTGCCGGGCTGGCACTGGTGTTCGCCCTGCTCTTGCTCACCGCACTGTCGGCCCTGCTGCTGGTGTTGCTGTGGGACAGCTACCGTCTTGCCGGAATCATCGGCCTCTGCGTGTTCTACAGCCTGGCCGCAGTGTTCTGCGCCATTCGCCTGAAAGCCGCGGTGCACGACGAATCCTCGCCGTTCAGCGGCACCCTCGAAGAACTTGCCAAGGACCGGGAGCGCCTGTTGCCATGAGCCTGACAGAACTTCCACAAACCACCGATCGACGCGAACTGCGCAAGGCGCTGGTGCGCCTGCGCATGGAAATGCACCGCCAGGAAATCCGCCACGAGGCGGGCCAGGCGCTCAAGCCACTGACTCGTCTGCGCAGCATGGGCGACAACCTGCAAAGCGGCCTGCAAGGCGGACTGGGCATCAAGCACGCGCCGCTGTGGGGCATTGGCGCGGTGGTGGTGCTGGGCTTTCTCACGGGCAAAGGTGCCCGCAGCGGCAACCTCGGCCGGCTGACCAAGCTCACCAGTAGCCTTTTGCCGCTAATTCGCCTGTTCATGCAATCACCGCCCAACCAGCGTTGAGCGAACTGGCGGCATTCTTGCAGAACGATGCCCTCAAGGCGGGCTCCGGTCCGCCGCCGCGCTTTCAAGCGTCCCGCGTCTGACTCAACAAGGAGCCGCCGTGTCCGACGAGCAACCGCTCGCCTGTTTCCAGCCGTTCATCGACACAGCCACAGGCCGTATCGCTGGCGTCGAAGCCCTGGGTCGCCTGCGCCGAAGCGATGGTCAACTGCGCTCGGTAGGGCCCCTTTTCAGTGACCCGCACATTCCCTCCAGCGAATTGCTGCAACTCGACCGGACCCTGCGGGAACAGGCCCTCAAACAATTTCGCCAGGCACCGGAAGACTGGTTCCTGAGCCTGAATATCTCGCCGCGCTGGGTCAGTGAACTGCAACCCGGTCAGCCGCTGCCGAGCCTGATGCAATTGCAGCAACAGGGCATCGACCCGCAACGGGTGGTCTTCGAGATCACCGAGCTGGGTGGCGACCCTGAACGCCTGTCCATGGTGGTGCGGCACTACCGGGAAGCCGGCGCGCGCGTTGCTATCGATGATTTTGGCGCCGGCTATTCGCAACTGGACCGGGTGTTGTCGCTGCAACCGGACATCCTCAAGCTCGACATGCGCCTGTTCCAGGCTGCGGCCCGCGGCGGACCGAGCAGCGAGGTGGTCAAGGCGCTGGCCCAGATGGCCGAGAAGACCGGCTGCTGGATCATCGCCGAGGGCGTCGAAACCGAGGCCGAACTGAACTTCGCCCTGGAATGCGGCGCACGCTACCTGCAGGGCTTTCTCTTCGCCGCTGCCGAACCCGGCTTCTTCCCGGCGCAGACCTTCGCCGGGCGCTTCGCCCAACTGCGCGAGCAGTACGTGCAAGGCAAGCTGGCCGAGCGCGCGCGGTTGATGCAGCGGCGCCAGCAACTGGTGGAACTGATGCCACGGCTGCAGGACTGGGCACTGACCAACGCGCCGATCGAAGCGCTGCCGGACCTTCAGGCCTATCCCTGGCTGCTGCGCTTCTTCCTGTGTGACCGCCACGGCACCCAACTGACGCCGAACCTGGAATGGCGCCAGCAAGGCTGGCACGTCGATTCCAGCTATCTGGGCCACAACTGGTCCTGGCGCCCGTACTTCTATCACCTGCTGGCCGAGGGCTGGGACGAGCGCCGACTGATCCTTTCCAGCACCTACCGCGACGCCACCACCAACCAGTACTGCCTGACTGCCGGGCAATTCTTCGATGGTGGACGCCGCCTGCTGCTGATCGATCTCGACGCCGCCGGACTTTGAGCTTGCGGCCCGGCGGCCGACACGGGAAGCTAGGCCCCTGCCCCTGATACGGAGAACCGGCCTTGGATTGGCACACACTGCTCACCCGCGAGCGCCTCGGCAAAACCCTGCACAGCCCTGAAGAGTTGGGTCGCAGCCCCTTTCACAAGGACCATGACCGCATCATCTTCTCCGGCGCCTTCCGCCGCCTGGGCCGCAAGACCCAGGTTCACCCGGTCACTAGCAACGATCACATCCACACCCGACTGACCCACTCGCTGGAAGTGAGTTGCGTGGGTCGCTCGCTGGGCATGCGCGTTGGCGAAACCCTGCGCGACGCCCTGCCCGACTGGTGCGAGCCGAGCGACCTGGGCATGGTCGTGCAATCGGCCTGCCTGGCCCACGACATCGGCAACCCGCCGTTCGGGCACTCTGGCGAAGACGCCATCCGCCACTGGTTCCAGCAGGCCGCCGGACGCGGCTGGCTGGATGCGATGAGCGAGGCCGAACGCGGCGACTTCCTCAACTTCGAAGGCAACGCCCAAGGCTTTCGTGTGCTCACCCAGCTCGAATACCACCAGTTCGACGGCGGCACCCGGCTGACCTACGCCACCCTCGGCACGTACCTGAAATACCCGTGGACCGCCCGCCACGCCGACTCGCTGGGCTACAAGAAACACAAGTTCGGCTGCTACCAGAGCGAACTGCCGCTGCTCGAACAGATCGCCCACAAGCTCGAACTGCCGTTGCTCGACAACCAGCGCTGGGCGCGGCACCCGCTGGTGTACCTGATGGAGGCGGCCGATGACATCTGCTATGCGCTGATAGACCTGGAAGACGGCCTGGAGATGGAACTGCTGGACTACGCCGAAGTGGAGTCGCTGCTCCTCGGCCTGGTCGGCGACGATCTGCCGGAAACCTACCGCCAGCTCGGCCCGCAGGACTCGCGGCGGCGCAAGCTGGCGATCCTCCGCGGCAAGGCCATCGAACACCTGACCAACGCCGCGGCACGGGCGTTCGTCGAGCAGCAGCGGGCGTTGCTGGCCGGCACGCTGGAGGGCGATCTGGTCGAACACATGGAAGGGCCGGCGAAACGCTGCGTGCTGCAGGCCAAGGACATCGCGCGCAAGAAAATCTTCCAGGACAAACGCAAGACGCTGCATGAGATCGGCGCCTACACGACCCTGGAAATCCTCCTCAACTCCTTCTGCGGTGCCGCCCTGGAACAGCATGGCGGACGCACGCCGTCGTTCAAGCATCGACGCATCCTCGACCTGCTCGGCAACAACGCTCCCGATCCAAACGCCTCGTTGCACGCGGCGTTCCTGCGCATGATCGACTTCATCGCCGGGATGACCGACAGCTATGCCAGCGAAATGGCCAGGGAAATGACCGGGCGTTCCAGTCCGGTCTGAACCTCACTGCCCGTCCGGCCCCGTCATCGGGCCGGACATTGAGGTAACAGGCGATATTGATGCCAATCGATAATTAGCCAAGCAACTTCAAAAACAAACTTTGTAGTAAATAGCAAAATACAAAGTAGGAAAATTCCTATATTAAAGCTCAACCCCACTCTATCTAAGTGCACGCTGCATATCTGGGCTATGGTGCCGGCTCTACATGAGTCCCTTTTGGAAGATGAGCATGCACTCTGTTTTTATTGTCGATGACCATCCTGTCATACGCTTGGCCTTGCGCTTGCTGCTGGAGAACGAGGGTTATCGGATCGCCGGGGAATCCGATAACGGTGTAGACGCCATGCAGATGGTCCGCGAAAGCCCGCCGGACCTGGTCATTCTCGATATCGGCATCCCACGGCTCGACGGCCTGGAAGTCCTTTCGCGCTTCAACAGCATGTCGCTGCCCCTGAAAATACTGGTGCTGACAGCACAGTCCCCGGCGCTCTTCGCCATTCGCTGCATGTTGTCCGGCGCTTGCGGTTACGTCTGCAAACAGGAAGACCTGAGTGAACTGCTAAGTGCCGTCAAAGCGGTTCTTTCCGGATATAACTACTTCCCCAGCCAGGCGGTCTATCCGTTGCGCCAACAGGTTGAAATCGAGGAAGAAATAGAACTGTTCAAGTCGGTCAATGATCGCGAACTCATGGTGCTGCAACTGTTCGCCCAAGGCAAAAGCAACAAGGAAATTGCCGAAGGCATGTTCCTCAGCAACAAGACTGTCAGTACTTACAAGAAACGCCTGATGCAGAAACTCAAGGCGCGTTCATTGGTAGAGCTGATCGAGATGGCCAAACGCAACGAACTGGTGTGACCCGACCATGCTCAAGTCCATGCTGCTCGGCCTGCTGCTGGTCATGGCCTACCTGAGCCCCGCGCTGGCAGACGACATCGGCGAGACCCACTACAAGCTGCTCAGCCGAAGCACCCAGATGCCGCTGGGCATCTCCCTGACGCCGGCCCAGCAAGCCTGGATCCAGACCCGCCGTGAACTGGTGCTGGGCACCTCGGCCCCGGACTACCCGCCGTTCGACATGACCGCCAGCGGCCGTGACTACGAAGGCCTCACCGCCGACTACGCCGGGCTGCTGGGCCTGACCCTCGGGCTACCGATCAGGATCAAGCGCTACGCCAGTCGCGACCTGGCCTTGCAAGCCCTGGTGGACGGCGACATCGACCTGCTGGGCAGCGCCAACAGCTATGACGTCGCCACTGCCGGCGTGGCCCTGTCCCAGCCCTACGCCGAAGACCAACCGGTACTGGTAACCCGGGAAAACGAGACCCGGCCGCTGGATACCGGCCTGAGTGGCCTGCGCCTGAGCATGATCGCGCACTACCTGCCGCTCGCCGAAGTCCGCGCCACCTACCCCCACGCCAGCATCAGCACCTACAGCTCCTACCACCACGCCCTGAATGCCGTGGCCTTCGACCAGGCCGACGTCTTCCTCGGCGACACCGTGTCGACTCACTACCTGCTCAATCAAAGCCACCTGCAAAACCTCAAGATGGCCAACTTCGCCAAGCATGAGGCCATGGGTTTCGGCTTTGCCGTCCACCAGAGCAACGCCGTGCTGCTGACGCTGGTCAACAAGACCCTGGAAGCCGTCACCAGCAGCACCCGCGCCAGCATCTTCCGGCGCTGGAGTGCCGGCAGCAGCATCCTGCTGACCGACCGCAAGCTGCAATTGTCGCCCAGCGAAGAACTCTGGCTGGCGAAGAACCCGGTCGTAAGGGTGACCGTCGACGAGCATGCCGCACCGCTGACCTTCTTCGACAAGTCCGGCAACCTGCGGGGCATCGCCGCCGACCTGCTCGAACTGATTCGCCTGCGCACCGGCCTGCAATTCGAAATCCGCCGCAGCAGCGGCATCAGCGACATGATCGATCAGTTGAACCATGGCCATGCCGACATGATCGCGGCGATCTCCTATAGCCCCGAGCGCGCAGCCACCTTGACCATCAGCCGACCCTACCTGGAAAACTCCTACGTGCTGGTCACCCGCGAAGGCAAGGACGCGCCCCAGTCCCTCGAACAACTGCAAGGCCGGCGCCTGGCGGTCACCCGCGGCAATATCCTCAACGAAAACATTCGCAAGCTGTACCCCGACATCCAGCTGGTGGCCACCGAAGACATCGCCGCGGCCGCCTCATTGCTGGCGCACCGTCAGGTCGACGGCATGGTCATGGCCCTGATCAACGCCAATTTCAACCTGACCACCCAGCGCGACCTGGTGATCCGCTCCACCGTCAGCGATGCCTCGGCCACCTTCTCCCTGGCGACCTCGCGCAACGCCCACGAACTCGCCTCGATCCTCGACAAAGCGCTGACCAGCATCGTCCCCGAGGAAATGGGCATCATCAACAGTCGCTGGCGCGCCTACAGCGGCAACACCTATTCCTACTGGCAGAGCTACCAGCAGACCATCCTCAAAGTGATCCTCGGCACCTTGGTCCTGCTGCTGCTGTCACTGGCCTGGAATGCCTGGATGCGCCGCCAGATCAAACAGCGCGAGGCCGCTGAACGCGCACTCAACGACCAGCTCGAATTCATGCGCGCGATGGTCAACGGCACGCCCCACCCGATCTATGTCCGCGACCGCGACGGCCTGCTGCAGACCTGCAACGAAAGCTACCTGCAGGCCCTCGGCGCCGGCCCCGAGGATGTCCTCGGCAAATCCATCGACGACGCCCCTCTGGGTGGCTCGGACGATGCGCGGAAAATCCAGGCCGACTACCTGCGGGTCATGAACGAAGGCCGCTCGCTGATCCTCGACCGACCGCTGATGATGAAGAACGTCGAGCTGACGATCTATCACTGGATCCTGCCGTACCGCGACTCCCTCGGCGAAGTCAAAGGCATCATCGGCGGCTGGCTGGACATCAGCGAGCGCCGCCAACTGGTCCACGACCTGCGCCTGGCCAAGGAGCAGGCCGATGCCGCCAGCCGCGCCAAAAGTACCTTCCTCGCAACCATGAGCCACGAAATCCGCACGCCGATGAATGCCCTGATCGGCATGCTCGAACTGGCGCTCAAGCGCCCCGACGGGCAGCCCATGGATCGCCCGGCCATCGAAGTCGCCTACCATTCGGCGCGGGACCTGCTGTCGCTGATCGGCGATATCCTCGACATCGCCCGCATCGAATCCGGGCACCTGAACCTCAGCCCCGAACGGGTCGACCCGGCGGAGCTGGTGCAGTCCACCACCCAGGTCTTCGAAGGGATGGCGCGGCAGAAAGGCCTGGAACTGACCCTCGCCATCTCCCGCACCGCGCACCGCGACGTACTGCTCGACCCCATGCGCTTCAGGCAGATCCTCTCGAACCTGGTCAGCAACGCCATCAAGTTCACCACCTGGGGCCAGGTCAAGATCGACTTGGCCATCTCCAACCTGCCCACCACGGGCGACGCCAACCGCGACGACCTGCAACTGGAACTGTCGGTCTGCGACACCGGTGTCGGCATCGCCCTGGACGACCAGCAGCGGCTGTTCCAGCCGTTCGCCCAGATAGAACCCGACAGCTCGCAAGCACGGAGCGGCAGCGGCCTGGGCCTGGTCATCAGCCGCAGCCTGTGCGAGATGATGGGCGGCAAGCTGAGCCTGTTCAGCAAGCCCGGCGAAGGCACGGAAATCCGCGTCAGCCTGCCGCTGCGCAGCCTGCCGGAGTGCCGCGAGCCCAAGCCCCAGGAGCTGGCGCCGCCGATGCCCGCTGCCGGTCTCAACGTGCTGGTGATCGACGACCACCCGGCCAACCTGCTGCTGGTGGCACAGCAACTGGAATTCCTAGGCGTGCAATACACCTGCGTCGACAACGGCGCTCAGGGCCTGGCAATGTGCGAGTCGGCTCACTACGACGTATTCATCGTCGACTGCAACATGCCACATATGGACGGCTACCAGTTCACCCGCGCGGTACGTTCGCAGGAACAGCAACAAGGCAGGACGCCCTCGACGATTCTCGGCTACACCGCCAACGCCCAGCCGGAAGTCCGCGAGCGCTGCGAACAGGCCGGGATGAGCGACTGCCTGCTCAAACCCATCGGCTTGCACACCCTTGGCCAGCGCCTCGCCAGCGTGTCAACGCAGCCAGCAGCCACCAGCCCTCCCGCGTTGTTTGATCTCAAGGGCCTCGAACCGATCATCGGCGACTGTCCCGCAGAACTGCGCCGTCTCTTGGAAACGCTGCTGCGCAGCAGCCCGGAAGACCAGCAACGGCTGCAGGAAATCGACACCCATGGCGACCCGCTACCGTTGCAGAATATCGCCCACCAGATTCTCGGGGTGGCACGCATCGTCCAGGCCGAAGCGCTGATGCTGGCCTGTGAAAAGCTTGAGGAAGTCTGTGAGCGGTTCGCACCGGAGCCGGTGCTGAGGCGCCGCAAGCGGCAAGTGCTGTATCAGATGAGACGGGTCGACGAGACCCTGCGGCAAACTCTGGCGAGCCTGCCAGAATCGACGGACGTCGATCAGGAAGGAAAAGACTGAAACGAACGCGGCAGCCACCAGGGCTGCCGCATTTGCTTGTCAGGCGACCGGGTGGACCGGTTTTTCCGGGTACCAGGCGTCCAGCAGCGGGCTGATTTCGATCTTGGTCAGCTCGCCACGGCCTTTCAGCCAGGCTTCAACGGTAGCGCGCTGCTCTTCGGTAGCCGAGCCACGCTTGGCCGAGCAGACCAGACCGAAGTCATCACCGCCGACATAGTCCAGACCGTTGGCATCCATAGCCTCTGTCAGGAAGGCGTCGAGGAAGGCGTCGATGGCTTCATCGCTCAGGTCTTCCTTGAATTCCAGGTTCAGTTCGAAACCCAGCTCCTGGAATTCATCCACACAGAGTTTTTTGCGCAGACGGCGGGAACGGTTGGTAGCCATGAAACAATCCTCTTGAGTATTAACGCGCGGCACTTTAACAGCTTCGCCCGTGCACTGCCCGATAAAACCCGACAATCCGCCACACGGACGCGCATTCGCGGCGCACGCGGGCGCAGGCTTGGGGCATAATGCGCGCTATCATTTTTTCATGCCGGGGCCATCATCCTGTTCAGCCCCGTTTTTTTCACCCCTCGCCCGCAGGGTTTCAGTGCTTATGACCCCATCCCTTCGCTCGCTGTTGTTCGCCGGTCTGCTCCTGCCACTCGCGCTGCCGGCCCATGCCGTCCCCGTCAGTAACACGCTGCCGCCCAAGGTCCAGCAAGCCCTCAAGAGCAACAAACTCCAGGATTCAGCCCTCTCGCTGGTGATGCTGCCGCTCAACGGCCCGGGCACCCCGACCATTTTCAACGCCGACGTCTCGGTCAACCCGGCCTCCACCATGAAGCTGGTGACCACCTACGCCGCCCTGGAAATGCTCGGCCCCACCTACCAGTGGAAAACCGAGTTCTACAGCGACGGCCCGCTGAGCAACGGTGTGCTCAACGGCAACCTGTACCTCAAGGGCGGTGGCGACCCCAAGCTGAACATGGAAAAGCTCTGGCTGCTGATGCGTGACCTGCGCGCCAATGGCGTGCAGACCATCACCGGCGACCTGGTGCTGGACCGCAGCCACTTCATCCAGCCGCAACTGCCGCAGTTCAACGACGATGGCGGCGATGAGAACAAGCCGTTCCTGGTCAAGCCCGACTCGCTGCTGGTCAACCTCAAGGCTTTGCGCTTCGTCGCCCGCAATGACGGTGGCCGAGTACTGGTCTCGGTCGAGCCGCCGATTGCCAGCATCCGCATCGACAACCAGGTCAAGGCCCTGCCGAGCAAGCAGTGCACCGGCGAAGTCCGCTACAACCCGGTGGTCCAGGCCGACGGCGTGACGGTAACGGTCACCGGCCAGCTGGGCGAAGGCTGCAACTCGCAGACCTACCTCTCGCTGCTCGATCACCCGACCTACGCCGCCGGCGCCGTACGGGCGATCTGGAACGAACTGGGCGGCACCATCCAGGGCCGCGACCGCGTCGAGGACGTGCCGAAAAGCGCACGCCTGCTGGCCCGCGCTTTCTCCCCTGATCTGGTGGAGATCATTCGCGACATCAACAAGTACAGCAACAACACCATGGCCCAGCAGTTGTTCCTGAGCCTTGGCGCGCGCTTCCGTACCGATGCCGACGGCGACGACGCCCGCGCCGCGCAGCGAGTCGTGCGCCAGTGGCTGGCGAAGAAAGGCATCACCGCTTCGCACCTGGTAATGGAGAACGGCTCCGGCCTGTCCCGTGCCGAACGGGTCAGCGCGCGGGAAATGGCCACGCTGCTGCAAGCCGCCTGGAAAAGTCCGTACGCCGCCGAGTTCATCAGCTCGTTGCCGCTGACCGGCATGGACGGCACCATGCGCAAGCGCCTCAAGCGCACCGCCATGGCTGGCGAAGCACACATCAAGACCGGCACCCTGAACACCGTGCGTGCCATCTCCGGCTTCAGCCGCGACAGCAACGGCACCACCTGGGCAGTCACGGCGATCCTCAACGATCCACGTCCGTGGGGCGCTTCAGCGGTGCTCGACCAGATCCTGCTGGACCTTTACAAGCAGCCGAAAGTGGCCGGCACCGAGTAAATACGCCGGGGTCAGAACTGTTCGGCTTCGACCCTGTCGCGGCCGCCCTGCTTGGCCAGGTAGACCCCGGAATCGGCACGCAGCAACAAGGCATCGGCGCCCTCACCGGGGCGCCAGCCCGCCACACCGAAGCTGGCGGTGACCCGGCCGACGCCGTCCACCGGCACGCTGCGCAGCCCCTGCCACAACTCCAGCGCCAGTGAGTGCGCCTGGGCGGCATTACTGCCCGGGCAGAGCACCATGAACTCCTCCCCTCCCAGCCGACAGAACACGTCAGTACGCCGCAAACGGTGGCTGATGCGCTGACACAGGTTTTGCAGCACGTGATCGCCGATGGCATGGCCGTACTGGTCGTTGATGTGCTTGAAGTGGTCGATATCCAGCATGATCACCGCCAGGTCCTGGCCACCGCGCTGGGCCCGCTCCAGCTCGGTCTTCAGGCGTTCCTGGAAGTAGCGGCGGTTGTGGATGCCGGTCAGCGAGTCGGTGACCGACAACGCGCGCAGCTCTTCCTCGACCCGCTTCAGGTCGGAGATATCCGTGAGGTAGCCGTGCCACAAGGTGCCACCATCCGGCAGCGACTCCGGCGTCGCCTCACCGCGAACCCAGCGCAGTCCGGCCTTGGGCAACTGCACCCGG
The DNA here is from genome assembly GCF_025466015.1 of Pseudomonas sp. 5P_5.1_Bac1. Classification (NCBI taxonomy): domain Bacteria; kingdom Pseudomonadati; phylum Pseudomonadota; class Gammaproteobacteria; order Pseudomonadales; family Pseudomonadaceae; genus Pseudomonas; species Pseudomonas sp. 5P_5.1_Bac1. Next base: position 141,573 of record NZ_JANLNX010000115.1, read on the forward strand.
TACTCCTCGCGCCAAGGCGTCAGTTGCTCGGCGGATTCGCGAATGGAATCACGGACCCTGCCCAGGTCATCCGGGTGGACGCGCTCGAACACCGCAGTGGCGTCCTGACGCAGCAGCATCAGGTCGACTTCATAGATATCGCGCAAGCCTTCGCTGGCGTAACTGAAGCAGGAGCTGCCATCAGGATCGAGACGGAACTGGTAGATCCCGCCGGGAACCTGCGCGGTGAGGTTTTCCAGCAACTTGTCCCGGGCCTCGAGGGCTTCGTGCACGCGCTTGCGCTCGGTGATATCGATGCAGATCGCAAGATGGCCAACCCACAACCCGTATTCGTCCAGCACTGCGGTCACCAGCATGTTCGCCGACAAGTGCGTGCCGTCCTTGCGTCGCAACGTCCACTCGCCGGGTTCTTCGTCGATGTCCGGGACACTGTCCACCAGCATCGCCTGGCTGCTGCTGATCTCGCGTCCGAAGCGCAGGCTCATCAACCGCGCGCGCTCCTGCACCTCCTGCGGCAACAGCAAGTGTTCCAGGGTCAGTTTGCCCACCGCCTCTTCGCTGCTGTAGCCAAGCATGCGCTCGGCGCCGGCATTGAAGGTGCTGATCTGTCCATGCAGGTCAGTGGCGATGATCGCCACCTGGGTCGCGGCCTCCAGCACGCTGCGCAACTGGTTGTGGGTATTGCGCAGGCTCTCTTCGCTGATACGCAGTTCTGCGGTGCGCTGCTCCACCAGGGTCAGGGCGCGCTGGCGCTGACTGAACAGGCTGAACAACAGGGCGCTGAGCAACAGGCTCAACAAACCGCCGAGAAACGCCACCGCCGTGGCCGACGAGCGATCGCCGTCGAGGAACACCTTGCTGGGGAACATGTTGAGTTGGTAGGAACGGTCGCCAAGGTGGAGCACCTGACGCATCGCCAGCGGCGAGTCGCCCACGGTATTGCCCGACTGGAACAGCGCCTCGGGCTCACCCTCGGCGGAAAGGTCGAGGATCCGCACCACCAGATTGTCGTCCTCGGCGCTGGGCAAGCCGTCGGCCATCAACTGGCGCATGCTCAGCACCGCCATTACATAACCCTTTGGCGCGGGGTCGGGCTGTTGCGGTGCGAACACCGGCGCCACCATGAGCATGCCGCGGGCGTAGGCCGGATCGACGCCAATCAGGTCGTACGGCGCCGACACCGCGATCGATCCGGGCGTCGAGGCGCGGATCAAGGCGTCGCGACGCACCGACTGCGACAGCAGGTCGAAACCCAAGGGCGGCGGCAGTTGGCTGAGGGTCTGACTGAACAGCACCGGGTAATACACCGGACGCACCTGAGAGGGTTGCAGCACGCCGCCCTCACCGAGTTCGCGGATGCTGAAATCGCGGCCGAGCAGTTCCCGGGTCTGCCGCTCGAAATCGGCGCGCTGCGCCTGGCTGACCCGCGGTGCCCAGGAATAGGCCTGGGAGCGGTGCAGCAAAGGCCTCACGTAACCGTCGAATTCGTCGCGGGTGATTTCCTGGGCGTAGACGAAGAAACGCCGCAGGCTGTCGAGGCGCTGCGTCTGGTCTTGCAGGCGCTCTTCGATGCGGCTGAAGCGTTCATTGGCGAGGAGTTCGAAGCGTTGCGCCAGTTGCTGCTGGTAGAGCTGCCAGGCGGCCAGCGCGAGCATGGCGGTCAACAGGCCGCCGACCACCAGCGCCACCACGGCGACCAGCCACGCGGACACCTCTTCGCTGATGAAGCCGAGCATCTTCGGGCGCAGGGTTGGGATCGACATGGTCATGACTCACAACATCGGCCCACGACGGCACTCAGGGCTCTCTTCAATAATAGCCAGTAGCCACGATTTTGAGAGTCCCGAATGCGTCATTTACTTCACCGTGCCTGGATGCGCCAGGCGCGGTGGATCTTGGTGTTGCGGGCGAAGTCTGGATCGATGGTCTGGGCGCTGATTTCCTCGATCGCGTAGCGCTCCTGCAGGTGCTCATCGAGCTGGAACTTGCGGAAGTTGTTCGAGAAGTACAGCACGCCGCCCGGCGCCAGGCGGGCTACCGCCAGGTCGAGCAGTTCGACGTGGTCACGCTGCACGTCGAACACCCCTTCCATGCGCTTGGAGTTGGAGAAGGTCGGCGGGTCGATGAAGATCAGGTCGTATTGCTCACGGTTGGCTTGCAGCCAGGCCATGACATCGCCCTGCTCCAGGCGGTTCTTGTCCGAGTAGCCATTGAGCGACAGGTTGCGCCGTGCCCAGTCCAGGTAGGTTTTCGACAGGTCGACGCTGGTGGTGCTGCGCGCGCCGCCCTTGGCCGCGTGCACGCTGGCAGTGGCGGTGTAGCAGAACAGGTTGAGGAAGCGCTTGCCCGCAGCTTCGCGCTGGATACGCATGCGCATCGGACGGTGGTCGAGGAACAGACCGGTGTCCAGGTAGTCGGTGAGGTTCACCAGCAGTTTGACGCCGCCTTCACTGACCTCGGTGAACTGGCCCTGGGTGTTCTGCCGTTCGTACTGGCGGGTGCCGCTCTGACGCTCGCGGCGCTTGAGGATCACCTTGCTCTGATCAACGCCGAGGGTCTGCGGGATTGCCGCCAGCGCGTCGAACAGACGGGCCTGGGCCTTTTCCGGATCGACCGAACGCGGCGCGGCGTATTCCTGCACGTGGACCCAGCCCTGGTACAGGTCGACCGCCAGCGAGTACTCGGGCATGTCGGCGTCGTAGACGCGGTAGCAGGTGATGTGTTCGCGACGCGCCCACTTGCCCAGTTGCTTGAGATTCTTCTGCAGGCGGTTGGCGAACATCTGCCCGCCTTCGCTCAGGCGTGCGGTCTCATTCGCCGGAGCCACCGCCGGACGCTCTTCATCCTGGTTGCGCTCGGCCGAACGGCGCTCGCCGGTCACGAACTGGTCGGGCTCGACCTTGATCAGCAGCAGCTTGCACGGCAAGGCGCCGTTCCAGAAGGCGTATTGCTTGTGGCTGCGGATGCCCATGCGCTTGCCCAGGTCCGGCGCGCCGGTGAACACCGCCGCTTCCCAGCCCAGGCATGCCTGGCGCAGACGCTCGCCGAGGTTCTGGTAGAGGTAGAGCAGGCTGGCTTCGTCGCCCAGGCGTTCGCCGTAAGGCGGGTTGCTGATCACCAGGCCTTTCTGGTTCTGGTCCGGGCGCGGCTCGAAGGTGCCGACTTCGCCCTGGTAGATCTTCACCCAGTCGCTCAGGCCGGCGCGCTCGACGTTGTTGCGGCCCGGCTGGATCAGGCGCGGGTCGGCTTCGTAGCCGCGAATCCACAGCGGTGGACGGGCCAGACCGGCTTCGGCGCGGGCCTTGGCTTCGTCATGCACCTTGCGCCACAGCGCCGGGACGTGACCGAGCCAGGAGGTGAAGCCCCAGCGCTCGCGCTTGAGGTTGGGGGCGATATCCGCGGCGATCATCGCCGCTTCCACCAGGAACGTACCGACACCGCACATCGGGTCAGCCAGCGCGCCGCCTTCGGCAGCGATCCGCGGCCAGCCGGCGCGGATCAGTACCGCGGCGGCGAGGTTTTCCTTGAGCGGCGCGGCACCCTGCTGCAGGCGGTAACCGCGCTGGTGCAGGCTGTGGCCGGACAGGTCGAGGGAGAGGATCGCTTCACCGCGCTCAAGGCGCAGGTGGACGCGCAGATCGGGGTTGAGCTTGTCGATCGACGGCCGCTCGCCCTGGGCGTTGCGCAGTTTGTCGACGATGGCGTCCTTGACCTTCAAGGCGCCGAAGTGGGTGTTGTCAATGCCCGAGCCATGACCGCTGAACTCCACGGCCAGGGTGCCGGCGGCGTCCAGGTGCTCTTGCCAGTCCACTTCGTTGACACCGTCGTACAGGTCGTCGGCGTTCTTCATGTTGAAGCGCTTGAGCACCAGCAGGACGCGGTTGGCCAGACGCGACCAGACGCACAGGCGGTAGGCGGTTTCCATGTCGGCCGAGCCGCGCAGCGCCGAGGTGTGCTCGCGCACATCTTCAAGGCCCAGGCCGCGTGCTTCATCGGCGAGCAGGCCTTCAAGGCCTTTGGGACAGGTAAGGTAAAGTTCGAAACGGTCCGACATGAGTCATCCAGCCTTGGGCATAGTGAAGGAGCGAGCGCATCGCCCTTCGAAGTTTGATCGGGCGCCTTCGGCAAGCACCCGAGTGGCACGCGTTGACGTACCGGGCCACCCGGCGAGCCCTTCTTGCGGAAGGCAAAAAGGCTTTGATCGCCGGGCAGAATGAAAAATTCGATGGCAAAAGGTTACAAAAGTGACCCTTCGTCGTTTTTACCCACCGGTGACGAGAATGGTTCCCGACGGTGGCAATTTGATCTACAGGTCAGGCAAACCCTGATGATAGCTGGCTTTGCCCCAACTCCCGCCTTGAATCAATTTTTTACTTATCCTCTCACCCATGGAAAAGTTACGTGCTTATGACAAATTGTTCGTTCACACGTCCATCCCCATTGGTTAGAACTCAACTCAGGTTGTCACCGCAACGGGACAACACTTCAAGCTCGCCACGCCGGCAGCGAGCGCAAAACCGGCAGAAAGAATCTGCCCGACCTCACACGAGGTCGACGGGACATTACAGTCAACAAATGAGGGCAGTACCCTATGAGAAGACTTAAGCGTGATCCGTTGGAAAGAGCATTTTCACGTGGCTACCAATACGGGGTCACCGGCAAATCCCGCGAGCTTTGCCCCTTTACCCTACCGTCCGTACGCCAGGCATGGATCAATGGCTGGCGTGAGGGACGAGGTGACAACTGGGATGGCATGACCGGCACCGCAGGTATCCATAGACTCAACGAACTTCACGCCGTTGGCTGAACGAGGAGCTGAACCGAGTTACCATGCGCGCCCCATCCGGGCGGCGGGCTGAGGCCCAGGGGCCCCTTGAAGGGGCCCTTTTTTATGCCCGCTTCAGCGCCCCGGCATCGCGGCGATGGCGTCCACGGCCTCGCGAATCAGCGCCGGTCCCTTGTAGATGAAACCCGAATAGATCTGCACCAGGCTCGCACCCGCCGCGATCTTCTCTGCGGCATGACGGCCTTCGGTAATCCCACCCGCAGCAATGATCGGCATCTTGCCCGCCAGTTCACCGGCCAGCACCTGGACCGTGTGGGTGCTCTTGTCCCGCACCGGCGCGCCCGACAGGCCGCCCGCCTCGTCCGCATGCTGCAGACCTTCGACGCCTTCACGGCTGAGGGTGGTGTTGGTCGCGATTACCGCGTCCATGCCCGACTCCAGCAGGGCCGACGCCACCAGTGCGGTTTCTTCGTCAGTCATGTCCGGGGCGATCTTGATCGCCAGCGGCACACGCTTGCCATGGGTCAAGGCCAATTCTTCACGGCGCACAGCCAAAGCATCCAGCAACTGCTTGAGCGAATCGCCGAACTGCAGGCTGCGCAGACCCGGGGTGTTGGGCGAGCTGACATTGACGGTGACGTAGCTGGAATGGTTGTAGACCTTGTCCAGGCAGATCAGGTAGTCGTCTACCGCGCGCTCGACCGGGGTGTCGAAGTTCTTGCCGATATTGATGCCGAGCACGCCGCGGTAATTGGACGCACGCACGCGGTTGAGCAGGTTGTCCACGCCGAGGTTGTTGAAGCCCATGCGGTTGATGATCGCCTCGGCCTCGGGCAGGCGGAACAGCCGTGGTTTCGGGTTGCCCGGTTGCGGACGCGGGGTCACGGTACCGATCTCGACGAAACCGAAGCCCAGTTGACCGAAGCCGTCGATGGCCGCGCCGTTCTTGTCCAGCCCCGCCGCCAGACCCACAGGGTTGGCGAACTCCAGGCCCAGGACCTTTACCGGCAAGCGCGCCGGCGCCTTGGTCAACAGCCCGTTGAGGCCCAGACGGCCACCGGCACCGATCAGGTCCAGCGACAGGTCGTGGGAGGTTTCCGGGGACAGTTTGAACAACAGCTGGCGGGCCAGGTTATACATGGGCGGGCTTGGCTCAAGGTGTGGAGAGGCGGCGATTATAGCCAGCCCCGGGTTGCGGCGACAGGGCCTTGGCATATGCGTTGCTTGACTCCACCCACAGGGCCGCCGCGCAACCCGCGCCGGCCGCCGCTTTATCTGCCGGGCGATCCCACCGCGATGAATGACATTCCCTCCTCCCCCCTGGCCTGGCTGCATGGCAGCGACGCCCCGGAAAAGACCAGCCTGAATATCGGCTTCATGGCCCTGAGCGACTGCGCTTCGCTGGTGGTCGCCGCGACCCAGGGCTTCTCCCAGCCCCACGGCCTGACCTTGAACCTCAAACGCCAAAGTTCCTGGGCCGGCCTGCGCGACGGCCTGCTCAGTGGCGAACTGGATGCCGCGCACTGCCTGTATGGCCTGACCTACGCCGTGCACCTGGGCATTGGCGGTGTCGGCGCCACACCGATGGCGGTGCTGATGGGCCTGAACCATAACGGCCAGAGCATCAACCTGTCGCCCGCCCTGCAAGCGCAAGGTGTGGGCAATCCCGAGGCACTCGAACGCCGCGTGCACCAAAGTCAGGCAAAACTCACCTTCGCGCAGACGTTTCCCACCGGCACGCACGCCATGTGGCTGTATTACTGGCTCGCCAGCCAGGGCATTCATCCATTGCATGACGTCAACAGCGTGGTAGTCCCGCCGGCGCAAATGCTCACCCACCTGCGCGCCGGGCGCATCGACGGTTTCTGCGTCGGCGAGCCGTGGTCGGCCAATGCGGTGAACCAGGGCATGGGCTTCACCCTGGCGACCAGCCAGTCGATCTGGCCCGATCACCCGGAAAAAGTCCTCGGCACCACCCGCGCGTTCGTCGAGCAGTACCCCAACACCGCGCGGGCGCTGGTGTCGTCGATCCTCGCGGCGAGCCGCTTTATCGAAGAAAGCCCGGAAAACCGCCACGCCACCGCGCAATTACTGAGCGCCGACAACTACCTCGACACCCCGCTGAGCGATATCGAACCGCGCATGCAGGGCGACTACGCGGACGGCCTCGGCAACAATTGGCACGACGCCCACGGCCTGAGCCTGCACAACAATGGCCTGGCCAACTTCCCGTACCTGTCCGACGCCATGTGGTTCATGACCCAGTTCCGCCGCTGGGGCCTGCTGCGCGAAGACCCGGACTACCTCGGCGTCGCCAGCCAGGTGCAGCAACTGAGCCTGTACCGCGATGCCGCCGCCAGCATGGGTGTCGAGTGTCCGTCGGCGTCGATGCGCAGCAGCCAGTTGATCGATGGAACGGTCTGGGACGGCTCCGACCCACGGGGCTATGCCCACGGATTCCGCCTGCACGCCCTGGCCGACCAGCCAGCGGCGCAGGCCGGTCGCTGAGAGGGCCGCCCAGATGCTGCGAATCCTGTTGATCGATGACACCGAAAAGAAAGTCGGCCGACTCAAGGCCGCCCTTGTCGAAGCCGGCTTCGAGGTCATCGAAGAATCCGGCCTGACCATTGACCTGCCGGCACGCGTCGAAACGGTGCGGCCGGACGTGATCCTGATCGATACCGAGTCACCGGGGCGTGACGTCATGGACCAGGTGGTGCTGGTCAGCCGCGACCTGCCGCGGCCGATCGTGATGTTCACCGACGAGCACGACCCGAGCGTGATGCGCCAGGCGATCCAGGCCGGAGTCAGCGCCTACATCGTCGAAGGCATCCACGCCCGCCGCCTGCAGCCGATCCTCGACGTGGCCATGGCCCGCTTCGAAAGCGACCAGGCGCTCAAGGCCCAGCTTCACGCCCGCGACCAGCAACTGGCCGAGCGCAAACGCATCGAGCTGGCCAAAGGGCTGCTGATGAAAATGAAGGACTGCAACGAGGAAGAGGCCTACACCCTGATGCGGCGCCAGGCCATGAGCAAACAGCAGAAGCTGATTCAGGTGGCGGAGCAGATCATTGCGATGAATGACTTGCTGGGTTGACCTGTGGGCCTTGGGGTCCGCAGATCAACCCAAGCAGAAGAAACTGGCCCACCTCTTGCTTTGATCCACCCCGGTAGCCAACGGCGGTTGCCCCCAAACATTCGACAAAGACGTCGCTCTCCCCCTCGCCCCCAACGCGAGCCGGGAAGCGGCGTTTTTTTGTTTCAGCCCCGTGAGGTGTCCCATGAATACAAGCTTCTGGAAATCCGGGCATGTCCCGACCCTGTTTGCCGCCTTCCTGTATTTCGACCTGAGCTTCATGGTCTGGTACCTGCTCGGACCGCTGGCGGTGCAGATTGCCGCCGACCTGCAATTGACCACGCAACAGCGCGGGCTGATGGTCGCCACGCCGATTCTCGCCGGTGCAGTGTTGCGCTTCGTCATGGGCGTGCTGGTGGATCGCCTGTCGCCGAAGACCGCCGGGCTGATCGGCCAGGTGATCGTCATCGTCGCGCTGTTCTGCGCCTGGAAGCTGGGCATCCACAGCTACGGCGACGCCCTGCTGCTCGGGGTGTTCCTCGGGGTTGCCGGGGCCTCTTTCGCGGTGTCGCTGCCGCTGGCTTCGCAGTGGTATCCGCCACAGCACCAGGGCAAGGCCATGGGCATTGCCGGCGCGGGCAACTCCGGCACCGTGTTCGCCGCACTGCTGGCGCCGGTGCTGGCCGCCAGCTTCGGCTGGAACAACGTGTTCGGCTTCGCCGTGCTGCCACTGCTGCTGACCCTGGTGCTGTTCGCCCTGCTGGCGCGCAACGCTCCGCAACGGCCCAAGCCCAAGGCCGTGGCCGATTACCTCAAGGCCCTCGGCGACCGCGACAGCTGGTGGTTCATGTTCTTCTACAGCGTGACCTTCGGCGGCTTCATCGGCCTGGCCAGCGCCCTGCCCGGCTATTTCAACGACCAGTACGGGCTCGACCCGGTCAAGGCCGGCTACTACACCGCTGCCTGCGTCTTCGCCGGCAGCCTGATGCGCCCGCTGGGCGGCGCCCTGGCCGACCGTTTCGGCGGCATTCGCACCCTGCTGGCGATGTACAGCGTGGCGGCTGTCTGCATCGCGGCGGTGGGTTTCAACCTGCCCAGCTCGGTGGCGGCGCTGGCGTTGTTCGTCTCCGCCATGCTCGGCCTCGGTGCCGGCAACGGCGCGGTGTTCCAACTGGTGCCGCAGCGCTTCCGCCAGGAAATCGGCGTGATGACCGGGCTGATCGGCATGGCCGGCGGCATCGGCGGCTTCCTGCTGGCGGCGGGCCTGGGGACCATCAAGCAGTACAGCGGTGACTATCAGTTGGGCCTGTGGCTGTTCGCCAGCCTCGGCGTACTGGCGTGGTTCGGCCTGCATGGCGTGAAACGCCGCTGGCGCACCACCTGGGGCTCGGCCGCCGTCACCGCGGCGCGGGTCTGAGCCGAGGCCATGGCCCTGCAACTGAGCATCGCCCAGGCCAGCGCCAGCGGTCCGCGAGAGGAAAACCAGGACGCCACGCGACTGGTCACCCCCGCGGCAGAGCTGGCCGCCAGCAAGGGCTACCTGTTCGCCCTCGCCGACGGTGTCAGCCAGTGCGCCGACGGCGGGCTGGCGGCCCGGGCCAGCCTGCAATCGCTGGCGCTGGACTACTACGCCACGCCGCCCACCTGGGGCGTGGCACAAGCGCTGGACCGCCTGCTGCTGGCGCAGAACCGCTGGCTGCGCGCCAACGGTGGCGGCCAGCCGCTGCTGACCACCCTGAGTGCGCTGGTGCTGCGCGGGCAGCGTTTCACCCTCGCCCATGTCGGCGACTGCCGGGTCTACCGCTGGCACGCCGACCACTTGCAGCGCATCAGCCAGGACCATGTCTGGGACCAGCCAGGCATGCAGCACGTGCTCAAGCGCGCGCTGGGACTGGATGAGCACCTGCTGGTGGACTACCTGGAAGGCGAACTGCGCTGCCACGAAAGTTTCGTGATGCTGAGCGACGGGGTCTGGAGCACGCTCAACGAACAGCAGATCGGCGCAGTGCTGCGCGAAGCCGCTGATCTGGAAGAAGCCTGCAACACGCTGGTGCGCATGGCCCACCTGGCCGGTAGCCAGGACAACGCCAGCGCTGTGCTGGTGCGGGTCGAACAACTCGGCGCAAACAGCCTCGGCGACACCCTGGCGCAGTTGCAGCAATGGCCGCTGCCGCCCGCTTTACGCCCTGGCCAGACATTCGAAGGCTGGCAGGTGGAATGTGTGCTCGGCCAAAGCCGCCAGTCGCTGCTGTACCGGGTTCGCGACCGCCAGCAGCAACCCTGGCTGCTCAAGACCCTGCCCGCCAACCGCGACCAGGATGTCGCGGCCCAGCAAGGCTTGTTGATGGAGGAATGGTTTCTGCGCCGGGTCGCCGGGCGCAGCTTTCCCGAGGTGCACCCCGGCAGCCAGCGCCAGCACCTGTATTACCTGATGCGCGAATACCCCGGCCTGACCCTGGCGCAGCACGTCGAACAACAGGGGTTACTGGCCCTGCCGCAATGGCTGGACATCGCCCGGCAAACCCTGCGTGCTGTGGGCATGCTGCACCGGCGCAATATTCTTCACCGCGACATCAAGCCGGAGAACCTGCACCTGGGCAATGACGGCCAGGTGCGCCTGCTGGATTTCGGTCTGGCGTATTGCCCGGGACTTTCCGAAGACGGCGCCCACGACCTGCCCGGAACCCCTTCATTCATAGCCCCGGAAGCTTTTCAGGGACACGGCCCCACCGTGCAGCAGGATCTCTATGCGGTAGGCGTGACCCTGTTTTACCTGCTCACCGGCCACTATCCCTACGGCGAGATCGAAGCCTTCCAGCACCCGCGTTTCGGCACACCGGCCAGCGCCGCACGGCTGCGCCCGGACCTGCCGGACTGGCTGGAGCGCAGCCTGGCGCAGGCGCTGAACAGCGACCCTCGGCAACGCTTCGAAACCGCCGAGCAATGGCTATTGCTGCTCGAACAAGGCGAACACCAACCCCAGGCCCTGCGCCCACGTCCGTTGCTGGAGCGCGAGCCGCTGAAAGTCTGGCGCGGCCTGGCGCTGCTGTCGTTGCTGCTCAACCTGATACTGCTGATCAGCCTGCTAAAGGCCTGACACCCCCTGACCTGACGAGGAACCGCTCATGAACGCAAAAATCTGGCTGGTGGGTGCCGGCCCCGGCGACCCGGAGTTGCTGACCCTCAAGGCCGTGCGTGCGCTGCGCGAGGCCGAGGTGGTCATGCTCGATGATCTGGTCAACCCGGCAATCCTCGAGCACTGCCCGCAGGCGCGGGTGATCCGGGTCGGCAAACGCGGCGGCTGCCGCTCCACGCCGCAAGCGTTCATCCAACGCCTGATGCTGCGTCACGCCCGCCAAGGGCGCTGCGTGGTCAGGCTCAAGGGTGGCGATCCCTGCGTCTTCGGTCGGGGCGGCGAAGAAGCCGCATGGTTGCAGGCCCGCGGTGTCGAGGTGGAACTGGTCAATGGCATTACCGCCGGTCTGGCTGGCGCAACCCACTGCGGTATTCCGCTGACCCTGCGCGGGGTCAGTCGCGGCGTTACGCTGGTGACCGCCCACACTCAGGACGACAGCAGCCTGAACTGGCAGGCACTGGCGCAAAGCGGCATGACCCTGGTGGTGTACATGGGCGTGGCCCGGCTGACCGATATCCAGCAAGGGCTGTTGGCGGGTGGTATGAGCAAGGAAACGCCGGTGGCGATGATCGAAAACGCTTCGCTACCGCAGCAACGGGAATGCCGCAGCCAGCTTCAGTGCATGGCAGTAGATGCCGCGGCCTTCGAGCTCAAGAGCCCGGCGATACTGGTCATCGGCGAGGTTGTGAGTGGCGCGATTGCCAGTCTGGAACTGGAGCGCGAGGCGGGCTGAGGGGGGTAAATCGCAGGCAAAGAAAAGCCCGGCCTGAGCCGGGCTTTTCAGTAGTGCGTCAGACCAATTACTTGGCTTGAGCTTCTACTTGAGCTTCAACGCGACGGTTGACAGCGCGACCAGCTTCGGTGGCGTTGTCAGCTACCGGACGGGACTCACCGTAGCCAACCGATTGAACGCGGCTCGACTCAACACCGTACTGACCGGTCAGAACCTGCTTGACGGCGCTAGCGCGACGCTCGGACAGTTTCTGGTTGTAAGCGTCAGGACCGACGGAGTCAGTGTGACCTTCAACAGTGGTGGTGGTCGACGGGTACTGCTTCATGAAGTCAGCCAGGTTCTTGATGTCGCCGTAGCTGTTTGGCTTGACGACCGACTTGTCGAAGTCGAACTTGACGTCCAGCTCAACGCGAACGACTTCGGCAACAGCCGGGCAGCCATCAGCGTCAACGGTAACGTTGGCTGGGGTGTCAGGGCACTTGTCGACGTTGTCGCAAACGCCGTCGTTGTCGCTGTCGGAGCAGACGTCAGCAACTGGAGCAGGTGCTGGAGCAGCGGCTGGCTTGGAGCCGCCACCGAAGTTCAGGCCGACACCAACGCTTGGCGCCCACTCGGTGTCGCCCTGGTCGATGTTGTACTGAGCTTCAACGCCAGCACGGGCGTAGAAGTTGTCGGTGAAGTACAGCTTGGCACCAGCGCCCAAGTTGGCGAAGGTGGAGCCGTTACGACCACCGCGGCCGGTCTGGCCGATGCTCTGGTCAGAGAAACCAGCGGATACGTATGGACGCACCAGGTCGCCTGGGTTGTTGAAGTGGTACAGAGCATCCAGGGCGGTGTTCGAACCCTTGATGTTCTTGCCATCTTCGCCACGGGCGTTATGAACTTCGTCATAGCCCAGACGCAGTTCAACGTCGTCGGTCAGGAAGTAACCGATCGAACCACCGAACAGGTTGCCGTCGTTTTTGAAGTCGCGCTGGCTGTCGAAGTATTCTTTCTTGTAGAAGCCTTCGACCTCGACCGCGCCTTGGCCTTGTGCCAGAGCGCCGAGCGAAGTTGCGGCAACAAGAGAACCAATGGCCAAGCCCAAGGTGTTTTTCAATTTCATCCGTTAAATCCCCATCTGGTGATAGTTAAGCAGTCCCACAACTCAGGGGGACAACTCGTCGGCAAGTCTAGCAGAACTCGCCAAACCGTTAGAGAATTTTCCGACAGACTAAGTTTCAACCTGCCCGGAAAATTTCTCTCGTAGCTTGTCCAGCGCACGCTTGTAGCGCATTTTCGTCGCGCTCAAGCCCATATGCATGATGTCGGCAATTTCCTGAAATTCGAGTTCTGCGACAAATCGTAGCACCAGAATTTCACGGTCAATGGGATTCACGTGAATCAGCCATCTGTCCAGTCCGCCCTTCTCTTCAGGCTTCGGAGACTTCTCTTCAGAGGCCTCTTCAACCGGATCCAGACTCAAGGCATCCATCAACCGACGCTTACGCCGCTCCTTGCGATACTGGGTAATGCATTCGTTATAGGTAATGCTGTAGAGCCAGGTCTTGAACTTCGATTTACCTTCGAAGTTCTTCAAACCGTAGAGCACCTTCAGCATCACCTCCTGACAGACATCGTCGGCATCGCGATCGTTCCCGAGATAACGTGCACAGACGTTAAAAAGGGTTCGCTGATAGCGCCGCATGAGCTCTTCATAGGCGCGGGTAACATGAAATAGTTCCTCATGCGAACGCGCCACAAGCTCCTCATCGGTGAGCTCGCGGGGGTCGTAACGCATGGGCAACGAGTGGACTTTATTCAAAAAAAATCAGGCCGACAGTCAGGTATTCGTCGCCGCCAGCCCGGAGGGGGCCATTTTGCGGCGGCATACAGTAGCAGGATTTGCCCGGTCAGCGGCTATTGACCCGCTGTTCCAGCAGCGTGCGGTTGGACAGCGAAACCAGCTCGCCGTCATCCGTCAGCACGACTGTCTTGACCGTCCCGATCTCTTCGATCTGCCCTTCGACGTCTCCAATCTGCACCTGCTGGCCCACCTGATAGAGCTCGCGCACGTAGATGCCGGCAAGAATCTGCCCGGCAATTTCACGGCTGCCCAGGCCCATTGCCAGCGCAACGGCCAGACCAACGGTAATCAGACCGATGACGATCACGTGGTTGAGCAGGTCGGTTTTCACTTCGAGCTGGCTGATGGCCACCGAAATGCTGATGACGATCACCAGGCCCTGGGCGATGCGCCCAACGCCCGTGGCGTACTCCAGGCCGATGCCTTCGGCGGCGCCACGCACCAGACCGTTGACCACCTGAGCCAGCAGTACGCCGACCAGCAGCACCAGCGCCCCGCCGAAGACTTTGGGCAGGTACAGGGCGAGCATGTCCAAGGTCGCCGAGACGCGCTCAAGGCCCAGGGACTCGGCAGCCGAGACCAGGAACACCAACAGGATGAACCAATAGACGATCTTGCCGATCAGGGTCGAAATCGGCACCTGGATACCGACCCGGCTGAGCATCTTGGTCAGGCCGGTGCCGCCCATCAGGCGATCGAGGCCAATTTTGGCAAGCAGTTTGGACAGCAGGGTGTCGAGCAGCTTGGCGACAACGAAGCCAAGCAGCACGACAACCAGCGCGCCAAACAGATTCGGGATGAAGTTCGCGACTTTGGTCCACAACGCGGTCATCGCGGTGACCAGGCTCTGGGTCCAGAGATCAAGTTCCATATTCAATCGGCCTTATCAGCTTTACGGACGGAAGCGGTGCGGCGGACCGGCGCAACGTGCGCCGAGCCATTATTGATGGCGATCATCAGCGCCTGGCTCCAGCGGCCAAGCAGGCTGAACAGATCGCCGGCGCCGACCTGACGGTTGGCGGTTTTCAGGACACGCCCGAGGCAGGCATCGTCATCGCGGTCCTGACCGGACGGCGACGCGTTGAGCATGTCTCGCAGGGATTGTTCAAACGGATCGTGCATGGGCACCTCGCGCAATGTCAGTCAAAGACGAGACGCTCGTCCCATGGGTCACATGAACAATTCGTACAGAGGTCAGGGAGGAAATCGACACGTCAGCGCTCTCAGACCCAACGCAGGCGGCGGAACAGCCACCATTGGCCCAAGGCCAGCCCCAGCACCAGAAAACTGGCGAACAGGAAGCCATAGGGGCTCTCGGAGCCGGGAATGCCGCCAACGTTGATGCCCAGCAGCCCGGTAACGAAGCTCATGGGCAGGAAGATGCAGGTAATGATGCCGAAACGGTACATGGTGCGGTTCATGCGTTCGCTCAAACGCCGGTCCTCGCTCTCCAGCACCAGCGCCACCCGCTCGCGGGTCAGCTCCAGCTCTTCCAGGTAGCGGGTCAGGCTGTTGTTGAGCTCGTTCCAGTAGTCGGCGTCGTCTTCGACGAACCACGGCCACTTGTTGCGCGCCAGTTGCGCGTAGATTTCCCGCTGTGGCGCAAGGAACCGGCGCAAGCCTGCGGCGCGGCGGCGCATCTGCTGCAGGTCGCCATGTTCCGGGGCATAGCGGTCGTCGGCCTCGAGCTTTTCTTCCTCGATATCGACCTGTTCGGAAAGGTCGGACACCACCGCCTGCACCTTGTCGGTGAGCAACTGGGCAAGGGTCAGCAGCAACTCGGAGGCGGTCTTCGGACCGAGCCCTTCATCCAGTTGTTGCAGCAGTTCGTCGGTAGCCCGCAACGGCCGCAAACGCAGGGAAATCACCCGCTGGGCCTGGGCAAAGATACGCACCGAGACCATGTCTTCAGGCTCGGCGCCGGGATTGAGATTGATGCCGCGCAGGAACAACAGCATTTGCGCGTCGGGCAGCGGCAACAGCCGCGGTCGGGTGTTTTCTTCCAGCAGCAGGTCGCAGGCGAACTGATTCAGGCCGCTGTCCTGGCGCAGCCAGGTCTGGGTTTGCGGATGACCGCGGTCCCAATGCAGCCAGAGACTCTGCTCCGGCTGCAGGACCAGATCGTCCAGTTCAGTCCGAGCGATGGAACGCGCACCGCCCCTGCCATCGAGAACCAGGGCATGAACCAGCCCCCACTGCGCGTTTTCTTCCTCGAACATCCTTTCTCCATCGACCTGTTTTAAGTGGTTACTCGGGCATCTTCAGCGGACTTGGCGAAACGATCACGCCGTTGTTGTCGGCATAGATGTACTCGCCCGGGCGGAAGGTGACGCCGGCGAAGGTCACCGCGACGTTCAGGTCGCCGATGCCACGCTTGTCGGTCTTCATCGGGTGGCTGGCCAGCGCCTGCACGCCCACGTCGGTCTGCGCCAGGACATCCACGTCACGCACGCAGCCGTATATCACCAGGCCTTCCCAACCATTTTTGGCGGCCTTTTCGGCAAGCATGTCGCCCAGCAGCGCGCGGCGCAGCGAACCGCCGCCGTCGACCACCAGGACCTTGCCCTTGCCGTCGAGATCGACCTGCTCCTTGACCAGCGAGTTGTCCTCGAAGCACTTGATGGTGACGATCTCACCGCCGAACGAATCGCGGCCGCCGAAGTTGCTGAACATCGGCTCCAGCACCTGTACCAGCTCAGGGTAGGCGTCGCACAAATCGGGCGTTACGTAATGCATGAGAAACTCCTGTCATTGATCAAGAAATGGATGTCGGAACTCACACGATCATTGAAACAGACGAAGCCTGGCAATACGGCTTTAGACCCAGGCTACACGTCGATTCCAACACGGTCACCTTCATACGCCAACCTGAAGATGTTCAACCCCGGACACCCCGGCTGCACCGCTCGCCCCGAAGACAGGCTGAACGCCAGACCGTGACGCGGGCAGCGCAGTTGGTCGCCTTCCAGCGTCGCGGCACTGAGCGGCGCGCCCTGATGCGGGCAACGGTCCTCAATCAGCACCGGCCGATTGTCCACGACCAACAGCAGGAGCGTCTGGCCGTTGACCCTGAACGTCCTGCGATAACCTTCTTCGAGATTGATCAAACGCTCGAGCGGAACGAACATGGAAAACGCCCAGAAAACATAAAGTGACCAGAAATACGACAAGCGTCACATCTTAGCCGCTAACCGGCTCCGGAGAAACGCCTGCTTCTTGCCCCGTAATCGCCAGCGGATCGCTCAACCAGCGCTCCACCAGCGGCCAGACCTGCGCCTGCGCGGGTTTGCTAACCAGCATATCCACATGTCCGAAGTTGTCGAACCCGTCTTCCTGGCCCAGCCGCAGAAAACGTTTGTGCTCGCTGCCGATCTGCTCGAACAGCTTGCGGCACGCCCACACCGGATCCTGATGATCACCCGCGCCTGCCACTGCCAGTACCGGCACCTGAACCTCGGCCAGACCAGCCCACCAGTTCCGCTCCTTGTCGCCGAAACGACCGAAAAGACCGAACCAGCGCATGCTTTCGATGGCCAGGCCGATCGGCTCGTCTTCCGGACCACGCTTGAGGCGCGAACCGGACAGATGGGCAAAGCGCTTGAGCAGCACGCGGCCGCCCCACTCCACCGGCGGAATCTTCAGCGGCCAATAGGTACGGCTGACCTGGGTGCCGAAAAACGCCGCGCTGGCGATCAGTTCTTCATTCAAATAGCGCCCACCGAGCGCCGCCGCCAGGGTCGTGCCGCCCAATGAGTGGCCGAGCCAGTGTGCGGGCCGGCCGGTTTGCTCGTTAACGAACGCGGCAATGGCCGGAAGGTCGTAGCTGGCGTAGTCGGCGACCCGGTTGTAACGGTAATCGCGGTTGCGTGGCGACAGGCCATGGCCGCGCATTTCCGGAATCCACACATCGAACCCCGCCCGCGCCAGATGAGCGCCCAGGCCGATGCCTTTGGGCGAAAACCAGAAACGCCGGTTGGAAAAACTGCCATGCAGAAGGATGACGGGCGCGCCGCGCACATCGTTCTGATCGGCCATGCCAAGGCGGGTCAACGCCAGCTCGACACTCCGGTCAGGGCTGTTGCCGGCCTTCAGGCGGTACACGTCCTCGCTCAGGTCGCCGCAACGTTCGGCCCTGAGCAAGGCCACGGGAAAAAGACTACTGCTGCTTTGCATAGGGGTTCTTGCACAAAAAAGGGCGCGTCCGTCAATGGACCCGCCCTGGATGAAACCGTTGAAGCGGTCGCTGCCGGACTTGCGCAGACGACCGCTCCAGTACCCGCGATCAGTTCGCGTTCTGACCTTCAGCCAGGAAGAACCAGGTTTCCAGTACCGAGTCCGGGTTCAGCGAGACACTTTCGATGCCCTGTTCCATCAGCCATTTGGCCAGGTCAGGGTGGTCCGAAGGGCCCTGACCGCAGATGCCGATGTACTTGCCGGCCTTGTTACAGGCCTGGATGGCATTGGACAGCAGCTTCTTGACCGCCGGATTACGCTCATCGAACAGGTGCGCGATGATGCCCGAGTCACGGTCCAGGCCCAGGGTGAGCTGGGTCAGGTCGTTGGAACCGATGGAGAAACCATCGAAGTACTCGAGGAACTCCTCGGCCAGGATGGCGTTGGACGGCAGTTCGCACATCATGATCACGCGCAGACCGTTGACACCACGGCCCAGGCCTTTCTCGGCGAGCAGGTCGACGACCTGGCTGGCTTCGCCCAGGGTACGCACGAACGGCACCATGATCTCGACGTTGGTCAGGCCCATGACATCGCGAACACGCTTGAGCGCACGGCATTCCAGGTCGAAGCAGTCACGGAACGACTCGCTGATGTAACGCGAGGCACCGCGGAAGCCCAGCATCGGGTTCTCTTCTTCCGGCTCGTACAGCTTGCCGCCGATCAGGTTGGCGTATTCGTTGGACTTGAAGTCGGACAGGCGAACGATGACCTTCTTCGGCCAAAACGCTGCGGCCAGGGTGCTGATGCCCTCGACCAGCTTCTCGACGTAGAACTCGACCGGGTCGTTGTAGCCGGCGATGCGCTTGTCGACGCTCTCTTTCAGCTCTTGCGGCAGGCCCGCGTAGTTCAGCAGCGCCTTCGGGTGCACGCCGATCATGCGGTTGATGATGAATTCCAGACGCGCCAGACCGACACCGGCGTTGGGCAACTGGGCGAAGTCGAAGGCGCGATCCGGGTTGCCGACGTTCATCATGATCTTGAACGGCAAATCAGGCATGGCGTCGACCGAGTTCTGACGAATGTCGAAGCCCAGCTCACCTTCGAAGATGAAGCCGGTGTCGCCTTCGGCGCAGGAAACGGTGACGCCCTGGCCGTCTTTCAGAACCTGGGTGGCGTTGCCGCAACCGACCACGGCCGGGATACCCAGCTCACGGGCGATGATCGCCGCGTGGCAGGTACGGCCGCCGCGGTTGGTGACGATGGCGCTGGCGCGCTTCATGACCGGTTCCCAGTCCGGGTCGGTCATGTCGGAAACCAGCACGTCGCCCGGCTGGACCTTGTCCATCTCGGAAACGTCGTGGATCACGCGAACCTTGCCGGCGCCGATGCGCTGGCCAATGGCACGGCCTTCAACCAGAACGGTGCCCTTTTCCTTCAGCAGGTAGCGTTCCATGACGTTGGCGCTGGAGCGGCTCTTCACGGTTTCAGGACGGGCCTGAACGATGTACAGCTTGCCGTCGTCGCCGTCTTTGGCCCACTCGATGTCCATCGGACGCTGGTAGTGCTTCTCGATGATCATCGCCTGCTTGGCCAGCTCGGCCACTTCGGCATCGCTCAGGCAGAAACGGGCGCGGTCGGCGCGATCCACGTCGACCACCTTGACCGAACGACCGGCCTTGGCTTCGTCGCCGTAGATCATCTTGATCGCCTTGCTACCCAGGTTACGGCGCAGGATGGCCGGGCGACCGGCTTCGAGGGTGTTCTTGTGAACGTAGAACTCGTCCGGGTTGACCGCGCCCTGGACCACGGTTTCACCCAGGCCGTAGGCGCCGGTGATGAAGACCACGTCACGGAAGCCCGATTCGGTGTCGAGGGTGAACATCACGCCCGCCGTTCCGGTTTCCGAACGGACCATGCGCTGCACGCCGGCAGACAGGGCGACCAGTTTGTGGTCGAAGCCCTGGTGCACGCGGTAGGAAATGGCACGGTCGTTAAAGAGGGAAGCGAACACTTCCTTGGCCGCGCGGATCACGTTGTCCACGCCGCGGATGTTCAGGAAGGTTTCTTGCTGGCCGGCGAAGGAAGCGTCCGGCAGGTCTTCGGCGGTGGCGGACGAACGCACGGCGACGGCCATGTTGTCGTTGCCCTGGGCCATTTCGGCGAAGGCGGTGCGGATTTCCGCATCGAGCCGCGCCGGGAACTCGGCATCCATGACCCACTGACGAATCTGCGCACCGGTCTTGGCCAGGGCGTTGACGTCATCCACGTCCAGCGCGTCGAGCGCGGCGTGGATCTGATCGTTCAAACCGCTCTGTTCGAGGAAATCACGGTACGCCTGAGACGTAGTGGCAAAGCCGCCGGGGACCGATACACCGGCGCCCGCGAGGTTACTGATCATCTCGCCGAGGGATGCGTTCTTGCCCCCCACGTGCTCCACATCATGGACGCCGAGCTTATCGAGGGAAACTACGTACTCTACCAAGGTGATCTCTCCACTAACTGTGTTGGAAAAGCTCAGGACGCCGGCGTACCCCTGTGGGATCGACCGGGCGCTTGTGGCCTGGACCTGGAAAATAAGTGAGAATGCCGACGATCTCGTTCGGCAAACCGAACCTATCATATCCAAGATTCGTCACCAGCTTAAGGCCCATGGCGCAAATGAAACGATCTGCTTTCTTCATTTCCGACGGCACCGGCATCACTGCGGAGACCCTCGGGCAAAGTCTTCTGGCGCAGTTCGAGAACATTCCGTTCAATAAATTCACGCGACCCTACATCGATAGCGTGGAAAAAGCGCGCGTCATGGTACAGCAAATCAACGCCGCCGCTGAGCGTGACGGCATGCGCCCGATCATCTTCGACACCATCGTCAACCAGGACATCCGCGAGATCCTGGCGACCTCGAACGGCTTCATGATCGACATCTTCTCGACCTTCCTGGCCCCGCTGGAGCAGGAGTTGACCGCCCATTCGTCGTACTCGGTGGGCAAATCCCACTCGATCGGCGGCAACTCCAACTACATGGAGCGCATCGAAGCGGTCAACTTCGCCCTCGACAACGACGACGGCGCTCGCACCCACTACTACGACAAGGCCGACCTGATCCTGGTTGGCGTGTCTCGCTGCGGCAAGACCCCGACCTGTCTGTACATGGCCATGCAATTCGGTATTCGGGCGGCGAACTACCCGCTGACCGAAGACGACATGGAGCGCCTGCAACTGCCGACGGCCTTGAAAAATCATCAGCACAAGCTGTTCGGCCTGACCATCGACCCGGACCGCCTGACCGCCATTCGTCACGAGCGCAAGCCCAACAGCCGCTACGCCAGCTTCGCCCAGTGCGAGTTCGAAGTGCGCGAAGTGGAGAATCTGTTCCGCCGGGAGAATATTCCGAATATCAATTCCACGCATTTCTCGGTGGAAGAGATTTCGGCGAAGATTCTGGTGGAGAAAGGGGTGGAGCGGCGGTTCAAGTAAAACGCTGATTTTGTTGGGATCTCAAGGTCGTCATCGCTGGCAAGCCAGCCACAAAGTCCGGTGTAAGCAATACCTGTGGAGCTGGCTTGCCAGCGAGGCGGCTTGAAGCCCACAAAAAAGCCCCGGCATCACTGCCGGGGCTTTTTCATTTCAGCTCACACCTCAGGAAGGCAACACCGTCGCCTGCCCGCTCAGCGCCAGGTCCACCAGCTCGCGGTTGGCGACCGCGTACATGGCGTAATCGGTGCCGGTCGCGGCGCGCAGGTCGTCGAGCATGGCGCGCCAGCGCTCGACCATCACCCGGTGCTGCTCCATCCACAGCGCCACGCGGGCGTCCATGTCGTCCGGGGCATCGGCCATTTGCAGCACGGAAATGGTGATCGCGCGCTGTTGCAGGTCGATATCGTCGCGGAACGCTTCGCGGGCCAGGGCCTGCCAGTTGTTTTCCACCGGCAGGTTGCTGATTTCCTGCAAGTACCAGGTCAGTTCCAGCGCACTGCCCACGGCGAAGAACGCCTTGGCCACCTGTGCCGGGTCGTGGCCGGTGACGTCGGACGCCTCGATGATCGGCAGCAAGGTGTACAGGTGCGTGGTGCCTGCGACCATGCGGGCCAGCAATTCCGGCACGCCGGCTTCGACAAAGCTCTGGTAGCGGGTCTGCCAGCGGTCGCGGGTCGGGCCTTCGAGCAGTTCGTCGAGTTTCAGGCCCAGCGCGGCGATCTGTGGACCGAAGTGCGCGACGTCACGCCCGGCGTCCTGCTCGTTGCGGCGGCTGCGCAGGAACCAGCGGGTCGCGCGGCGGCCCAGGCGCATCAGTTCGTCCATCAGGGTCAGCTGGACTTCCGCCGGCACCTGGTAATCCAGCGCTTCGATCTGACGGAACCAGTGCGGCAGGTGGAAGATGTCACGCACGATCACATATGCCCCAGCCACGTTCGCCGGGCTCATGCCGGTGGACTCTTTCAGGCGCTGGACGAAGGTGATGCCCATGTTGTTGACCAAGTCGTTGGCGATCTGGGTGCTGACGATCTCGCGTTTCAGACGGTGACGACGCATGGCGTCGGCGAACTTGTGCACCAGCGACGGCGGGAACGCGGTCTCCATGTCACGCGTCAGGTAGTCGTCATCCGGCACCAGCGACTTGAGCAGGGCTTCCTTGAGGTCGATCTTGCTGTAGGAGATCAGCACCGACAATTCGGCGCGGCTCAAGCCTTGGTTGGCCGCAAGGCGCTCGGCCAGTTGCTCTTCCGACGGCAGGAACTCGATCGCCCGGTCCAGCTTGCCGCGGCTTTCCAGGTCGGCCATCAGGCGCTTGTACTCGGCGATGCGCTCTCTGGCCCGGCGCGCGGCCAGGGACAGGGCCTGGGTCTGTTTGTAGTTGTTGCCCAGCACCAGCGCGGCCACTTCGTCGGTCATGCTGCCGAGCAACTGGTTGCGCTGTTTCTCGGTCATGTCGCCGGCCTGCACCACTTCGTTGAGCAGGATCTTGATGTTGACCTCGTGGTCGGAGCAGTCCACGCCACCGGCGTTGTCGATGAAGTCGGTGTTGGTGGCGCCGCCGTTCAGGCCGAACTCGACCCGGCCAAGCTGGGTCATGCCCAGGTTGCCGCCCTCGCCCACTACCTTGCAGCGCAGCTCGTTACCGTTGACCCGCAGCGCGTCGTTGGCCTTGTCGCCGACATCGGCGTGGCTTTCGCTGCTGGACTTGACGTAAGTGCCGATACCGCCGTTCCACAGCAGGTCCACCGGCGCTTTGAGCAGTGCGTTGAGCAGCTCGGTCGGGGTCAGTTTGTCGGCTTCGATGGCGAAGCGTTCCTTCATCTGCGGGGTGATGGCGATGCTCTTCGCGCTGCGCGTGAAGATGCCGCCGCCCTCGGACATGATGCTGGTGTCGTAGTCGCTCCAGGCCGAACGCGGCAGGTCGAACAGGCGCTTGCGCTCGGCGAAGCTGGTGGCCGGATCCGGATTAGGGTCGATGAAGATGTGCAGGTGGTTGAAGGCTGCCACCAGTTGCAGGGTCTCGGACATCAGCAAGCCGTTGCCGAACACGTCGCCGGCCATGTCGCCGACGCCGACCACGGTGATGCTGTCTTTTTGCACGTTGATACCGCGTTCGCGGAAGTGGCGCTGCACGCCGACCCAGGCGCCACGGGCGGTGATGCCCATTTTCTTGTGGTCGTAGCCGGCCGAGCCGCCCGAGGCGAAGGCGTCGCCGAGCCAGAAGCCGTAGTCGATGGCGATGCCGTTGGCGATGTCGGAGAAGGTCGCTGTGCCTTTGTCGGCCGCTACCACCAGGTAGGGATCGTCTTCGTCATGCCGCACCACGTTGGCCGGTGGTACTACGCCGCCGTCCTTGAGGTTGTCGGTGATGTCCAGCAGACCGGAGATGAAGATGCGGTAGCAGGCGATACCTTCAGCGGCGATGTCATCACGGCTGCCGCCCAGCGGCAGGCGACGCGGCAGGAAGCCGCCCTTGGCGCCCACCGGCACGATCACCGAGTTCTTCACCTGCTGGGCTTTTACCAGACCCAGCACTTCGGTGCGGTAGTCTTCCTCGCGGTCCGACCAGCGCAGGCCGCCCCGCGCGACGTTGCCGAAGCGCAGGTGCACGCCTTCGACCCGCGGCGAGTAGACGAAGATCTCGAAGCGCGGCACCGGTTTTGGCAGTTCGGGGATGAGCTTGGGGTTGAACTTGAAGCTGAAGTAGGACTTGTTCTGACCGTTGGCGTCCGGCTGATAGAAGTTGGTGCGCAGGGTCGCCTTGATCAGGTCCAGGTAGCGCCGCAGGATACGGTCTTCGTTGAGCACCTGGACGTCGTCCAGTGCCGTGAGGATCGCCTGTTCCAGACGCTGCTGCTTGTCATCGAGGTCTTCGCTGGTGAGCTTGCGCGCCAGGTAGAAGCGGGTCTTGAACAGGCGGGTCAGCTCGCGGGCGATGTCGGTGTGGTTGTTCAGGGTGCTGGCGATGTAGCCGAGGTCGAAGCCCAGGCGGATCTGCTTGAGGTAGCGGGCGTAGGCACGAAGCAGCGCGACGTCGCGCCACGGCAGGCCGGCGGTCAGGACCAGGCGGTTGAAGGCGTCGTTTTCCGCATCGCCGTTGACGATGTGGACGAAGGCGTCCTGCAGGGTGTCGTTGAGCTGCTGGATATCCAGCTCGACGCCCTCGGCGGTGGTGAAGGCGAAGTCATGAATCCAGAACTCGCGGCCATTGCTGTGGCGCAAGCGATACGGGAACTCGCCCAGCACGCGCAGGCCGAGGTTTTCCAGGATCGGCAACACGTCCGACAGGGCAAGCGGGGTATCGGCGTGGTACAGCTTGCAGTGCAGTAGCTGTTTACCGGTCTGGGTCAGCGGCTGGTAGAAGCTCATCACCAGCGGCTTGCCCTCGGACAGGTTGAGCAGGTGCTGCATGTCCACCACCGCCGAGTGCGCGGCGAAACGCTCGCGGTAGCCGGCCGGGAAGCCTTTCGGGAAGTCCGCCAGGACGTTGGTGCCCTGGGCTTCGCCGAAGTTCTCGACGGTCAGCGCGGCGTAGTCGTCCTGCCACGAACGGCAGGCCTGGATCACTTCGTTTTCCAGTTGTTTGGCGTCGATATCGATGCGGTTCTTCGGATCGACCCGCAGGATCAGTTGCACCCGCGCCAGCACCGATTCGGAGAAGAAGGTCCAGAACTCGCAGTCGCTGGCCTTCAGGCGCTCCATCAGGACCTGCTGGATCTTCTGCCGCACTTCGGTGGAGTAGATGTCACGCGGAACGTAGGCCAGGCAGTAGCAGAAGCGACCGTACGGGTCTTTGCGCAGGAACACGCGGATCTTGTTGCGCTCCTGGATCTGCACGATGGACATGACGGTGCTGAACAGCTCGTCCACCGGGGTCTGGAACAGGTCGTCGCGCGGCAGCACTTCGAGGACCTGGGCCAGTTCCTTGCCCAGGTGCGCCTTGGCGTCGAAGCCCGAACGGCGCTCGACTTCGGCGACCTTGCCGCGAATGTACGGGATCTGGTGCACGCTCTCGCCGTACACCGACGAGGTGTACAGGCCCATGAAGCGGCATTCCTTGATGACCTTGCCGTCGGCGTCGAGCTGGCGGATCGACACGTAATCCGGGTAAGCCGGACGGTGCACGCGGCTCGGGTGAGCGGCCTTGGCGAAGGACAGCAGCAGCGGTTCGTTCAGGTAGTTGACCGCGTAATCTTCGATACGCAGGTCTTCGGTGGTCAGGCCGGCGCGCAGCAGGCGGGTCAGGCCGAGGAACGACTGCTCGTCGTAGACCAGTTGGCCGCCCTGGGCATCGCCGTTGACCACGAATTCTTCATAGCCGAGGAAGGTGAAGTGGTTGCCCACCAGCCACTCCAGGAAGCTCTGGATCTCGGATTTCTCGGTTTGCGCCGGGGCATACGGGGTCTGCTCCACCAGCGCCAGCAAGTCGCGGACCTTGGCCTTCATCGGCTCGAAGTCGGCCACGGCGACGCGCACTTCGGCCAGCACCTGGGTCAACTCATGGGTCAGCACGCCGAGTTCGGTGTTGTTGGCGCAGCGGTCGATCTCCAGGTACATCAGCGATTCTTGCAGCACGTCCTCGCCGTGGGTGCCCTTGGGCAGGATTTCCAGCAGTTCGCCCTTGGCCCCGCGACGCGTGCTCAGCACCGTGGTCTGCAGGGTGTGGATGCTGTAGCCGCGACGGTTCAGCTCGGTACGCACCGAGTCGACCAGGAACGGCAGGTCATGGTGCAGGACTTCCACGGCGGTGTGGGTCGACTGCCAGCCATGACGCTCGTAATCGGGGTTGTAGACGTTGACCTGAGGTTGGCTGTGATCGAAGCGCTCGATCATGCGCCAGGCAGAGAGGGTGCAACCGACCAGGTCGGACAGGCGCCGCTGGGTCAGTTCGTCCAGAGAGATGATGCCGAAGAACTGCTCGGCGAACAGCGCCACTTGTGGCAGTGCCTGCTCGCTGATGTGCTGGGCCAGGGCCGCTTTCAGTTGATGCTGGAAGTCGGCTTTGCTGGCTGCGGTGAAGAACGCCATCTGTGGTACTCCGCTTGGGCTTTGTTATTGGGTGAAGCGTCGCGCGTGTCCGCTTTATCCCGCATCAACCATAGCCAATGACGGGCAAAGCGCAGAGGAAATCCGAAAGAGCGGGTGCCGGGATGACCGACTGGTCACACCGGGATGGACATCTGCAAAAACCACTGCCACTGAAGCCGGCTGCGTCTTTACGGGTGTCCATCGACAACGCAGCTTAACGACAGCCCACCCGGCCCTGCTTGCGGCGCTGCGACATATTCGGACAACGAGGAGCAACGGAAGATTTATCCCGTGAGCGAACACTGGCACACTCGCGTTTCAATTCCTTTATCGAGCCGCCCATGCAACTGACCGCCCAACTGGCCTTCGCCAACCCTTGCGATGATGAAGAAGACAACCTGGCCACCGTCGGCTGCCAAAGCGACAAGAACCAGTTGTTCATCATCAGCCGCTACCCGCACGAAGACAGAGTGGACCTCATGCTCGACGAAGAAGGCGCCACCGTCCGCGACCTGAAGGTGACACTCAGCGACACCCGCCTGCTGGTCGAGCTGGCGGCCGGGTCTACCGACCTGTTCGAAGACGATGTGCTGGAAATCCGCCTGGACAACGCCATCATCGACGCGGATGAAGTCGAACAGACCCTGCGCGTGATCCTCGACGGCACCGGCACCTTCGTCAGCGAGCGCTGAGTGCAACAGGGCCGGGCAGCGCGCCCGGCCCCTTGCCGCGATCTGCCCCCGAAGAATTTCCCCCGGCACCGTTAGTCGGCGACCCCACGGATGGATTAAAGTATCAACCCCTGCCCGGGGCCGTTCGCCGGCCCCGCGCGTCATTCCAGGAACCGTCGACGATGGAACACCGTGAAGCGCTGGTCGCGCTGCGCACCTTTCTTTCAACCCAGATCCTTGGCCAGGAAAAACTGGTTGAACGCCTGCTGATCGTGCTCCTGGCCGACGGCCACATGCTGGTCGAAGGCGCACCGGGCCTTGCCAAGACCAAGGCCATCAAGCAACTGGCCGACGGGATCGAGGCGCAGTTCCATCGCATCCAGTTCACCCCCGACCTGCTCCCCGCGGACATCACCGGCACCGAAATCTATCGGCCGGAGACCGGCAGCTTCGTGTTCCAGCAGGGGCCGATCTTCCACAACCTGGTGCTCGCCGACGAAATCAACCGGGCCCCGGCCAAGGTGCAATCGGCGCTGCTCGAAGCCATGGCCGAGCGCCAGGTCAGCGTCGGCCGCAGCACCTACGAGCTGTCGCCGCTGTTCCTGGTGATGGCCACGCAAAACCCGATCGAGCAGGAAGGCACCTACCCGCTGCCCGAAGCCCAGCTCGACCGTTTCCTGATGCACGTGAAGATCGGCTTCCCGGACGCCTCGGTGGAGCGACGCATTCTGTCGCAAGCCCGCGGCGAAGCCCTCAACGGTGAAACCAAGCCGGAACGCCGGGTCACCCAGCAGGCGATCTTCGCCGCCCGCAAGGAAATCCTCGGCCTGTACATGGCCGACGCGGTGGAGGAGTACCTGGTGCAACTGGTCATGGCCACCCGCAACGGCGCCAAGTACGACGCCGAGCTGGGTGACTGGATCGCCTACGGCGCCAGCCCGCGCGGCTCGATCGCCCTCGATCGCTGCGCCCGGGCCCACGCCTGGCTGGCCGGGCGCGACTTCGTCAGCCCGGAAGATATCCAGGCGGTGCTGTTCGACGTGCTGCGTCACCGCGTCATTCTTTCTTTCGAAGCCGAGGCCGCCGGTATCGACCAGGACCGGGTGATCCAGCGCGTCCTCGACGTCGTCGCTGTCGCCTGACCCCATGCCCAGCCAACTGTTGAACGCGCCCGGCATCCGCATCAGCCTCGCCGAGCTGATCGAGATGCGTCACCGGGTGCGTGAGGTACGCCTGTTTTCCGCCCCCGGCCAGCGCAGCCCGCTGGTCGGCCTGCACCACTCGCGCCTGCGCGGGCGCGGTGTGGACTTCGACCAGGTGCGGGTCTACCAGGCCGGCGACGACGTGCGCAACATCGACTGGCGCGTCACCGCCCGCACCCAGGAGCCGCACACCAAGCTGTTCCACGAAGAGCGCGAGCGGCCGATCTTCATCCTCGTCGAACAAAGCCGGCGGCTGTTCTTCAGCTCTGGCCTGATGTTCAAGTCGGTGCTCGCCGCCCAGGCTGCGGCGCTGTTCGGCTGGGCCGCGCTGGGCCACAACGACCGGATCGGCGGCCTGGTGTTCGGCGACAACGAGCACTACGAAATCAAACCGCGACGCAGCAAGCAGAGCCTGCTGCAACTGCTCAACCGCCTGGCCCGGGTCAATCAGTCGCTGCACACCGAAGCCGTGACCCAGGGCGACAACCTCGGCACCGCGCTGCGCCGCGCCCGCGAGGTGCTGCGTCCCGGCAGCCTGGCCATCATCATTTGCGACGAGCGGGCGCTGAACCCCAGCGTCGAACAGCAACTGGGCCTGCTGTCGCGGCATTGCGACCTGCTCCTGCTGCCGCTCTCCGACCCGCTCGACCACGCCCTGCCCGCCGCCGGCCTGCTGCGCTTCGCCCAGCGCGGCGCGCAACTGGAGTTGGACACCCTCGATGCCAACCTGCGCCAGAGCTACCGTCAACTGAGCGAAGCGCGGATCGCGCGCTGGGAACTGCTCGCGCAGAAACTGCGGGTGGTGTTGATGCCCTTGAGCACCCAGAGCGAAATGATCGAGCAATTGCGCGAATACCTCGACCCCCAACGCGCCGGCAAGCCGCGATGAACCCTCTGGCGCAACTGCAACCGCTGATCGCCCCCGAGCCGATCAGCGCCTGGCCCCCCGCTCCCGGCTGGTGGGCGCTGCTGCTGATCCTGCCGTTGCTGGGCTGGGGCCTCTGGCGGCTGCGCCACTGGCGACCGCGCAAAGCGCCGTTGCCACGCGCCGAGCAACCGCTGGACCCGATCCGCGTCGCCGCCCTGGCCGAACTGGCGCAGCTGCCCAAACCCTACGACGGCGCGCCGGCCGGCGCCTGGCTGCAGCAGATCAACGCGCTGCTCAAGCGCCTGTGCCGCAACCACTACCCGGAAAGCCACAGCCACACCCTCAATGGCCGGCAGTGGCTGGCATTTCTCGACAACCGTTGCCCGGCCGCCGGGCTGACGCGCTGGATGGTGCTGGTGGAAGGCGCCTACAAGCCCGAATGCCGGCTGGACGACAAAGCCATCGCCGGACTCAACCAGTCCGTCGAAACCTGGATTCGCAAGCATGTTTGAACTGGCCTGGCCCTGGGTCTTCGCCCTGCTCCCGCTGCCCTGGCTGGCACGCCTGGTGCTGCCGGCCGCGGACAGCGGCGAGCCGGTGCTCAAAGTCAGCTTCCTCGACGAGCTGGAAGGCCTGGCCGGTCGCCGCGCGCGGCTGAACCTGCCGACCTGGCGTCAGCAGGCGCCGTTCGTGCTGATCTGGCTGCTGCTGTTGCTGGCCGCCGCCCGCCCGCAATGGCTGGGCGAGCCGCTGCCGGTAGCCGCCAGCGGGCGCGATTTGCTGGTGGCGGTGGATGTCTCTGGCTCCATGGACTTCCCCGACATGAGCTGGGAAGGCGAAGACGTCAGCCGCCTGGTGCTGGTCAAACAACTGCTCGGTGACTTTCTCGAACAACGCGAAGGCGACCGCGTCGGGCTGATCCTGTTCGGCAGCCAGGCCTACCTGCAGGCGCCGCTGACGTTCGACCGACGTACCGTGCGCAGCTTCCTCGACGAGGCGCAGATCGGCATCGCCGGCAAGAACACCGCCCTCGGCGACGCCATCGGCCTGGCCGTGAAACGCCTGCGGATGCGCCCGACCGACAGCCGCGTGCTGATCCTGGTCACCGACGGCGCCAACAACGGCGGGCAGATCCACCCGCTGACCGCGGCGCGGCTGGCGGCCCAGGAAAGCATCCGCATCTACACCATCGGCATCGGCGCCAGCGCCGAGGAAAACGGCACCGCTGGCCAACTGGGGCTCAACCCCAGCCTTGACCTGGACGAAGCCTCGCTGCGGGAAATCGCCCAGATCACCCATGGCGAATACTTCCGCGCCCGCGATGGCGCCGAACTCAAGACCATCGGCGAAACCCTCGACCTGCTGGAACCGGTGGAACAACAACCAACCCAGGCGCGCACCGCCGAAGCGCTGTATGCCTGGCCACTGGCGGCGGCGTTGCTGCTCAGCCTGGCGTTGGTGCTGCGCGAACGCTGGCCCGACCATCTGGTGCAAAAGCTGCTGCAACGCCTGTTGCGTCGCCCGGACTTTCTCCAGCCGCACCCGGAATGGCGCGAACGGCTGAAACGCCTGCGCCTGCGGAGGCGCCGATGATCGACCTCTGGCCCTACTGGCTACGCCCACTCTGGCTGCTGTTATTGCCCGTGCTCGGCTGGCTGCTGTGGAAACTCTGGCACCGGCAGAAACGCGCCGGCCGCTGGCAGATGATCCTGCCGCCGGCCTTCCACGGCGTACTGCTCGGCGGCGGCAGCGGCCACGACAGCAAACTGCCGTGGATCGCCCTCGGCCTGGCCTGGTTGCTGGGCGTGCTGGCCCTGCTCGGGCCGAGTTGGCAGCGCCTGGAAGAAACCCGCCAGCGCCCCGCCGACCCGCTGGTGATCCTGCTCGAACTGACCCCGGCGATGCTCGCCGAAGACAGCCCACCCTCACGCCTTGAACAGGCGCGGCGGAAAGTCCTCGACCTGCTGAAACACCGCAGCGACAGCCAGACCGCCATCGTCGTCTATGCCGGTAGCGCGCACACGCTGGTGCCGCTGTCGGATGACCTGGGCACCAGCCGCAACCTGCTCGAAGCGCTGGAACCGGGCATCATGCCGCAACCCGGACAACGCGCCGACCTGGCGCTGCGCAAGGGCCTGGCACTGCTGGCCCAGGGCGCCCTCGGCCAGGGCCGGGTGCTGCTGATCGCCTCGTCTCTCAGTGAAGAAGAACGCCAGGGCATCGCCCAGGCGCTCGGGCGCAACGGCCCGGCCCTGCTGATGCTGGGCGTGGGCAGCGCCGAAGGCGCACCGGTGAAACAGGCCAGCGGCGAATTCATCAAGGACGCCGACGGTGCGATCCTCCTGCCGCGACTGGACAGCGCCAGCCTCAAGCCCTTTATCAACGACCTCGGCGGCCGCTACCGGCATGCGCGCATCGACGACCTCGACCTGCGCGGCCTCGGCCTGTTCGACAACCCCCGGGCCCTGAGCAGCGACGGCCAGACCGTGCAGCTCGATAACTGGGCCGACCAGGGTTACTGGCTGCTGCTGCCCCTGTTACTGCTGGCCGCCTGCGCCGGGCGGCGCGGCTGGCTGTTCTGCCTGCCGCTGTTGCTCTGCCTGCCGCAACCGGCCCACGCCTTCGAATTCAGTGAGCTGTGGCGCCGCCCCGATCAGCAGGGCCAGCACCTGCTGGAAAAAAAGCGTCCGGCCGAAGCCGCGAAGCACTTCAAAGACCCGCAATGGAAAGGCTGGGCCCTCTACGAAGCCGGTGACTACGCCGGCGCCGCCCGCCAGTTCGCCCTCGACGACAGCGCCAGCGGCCACTACAACCGTGGCAACGCCCTGGCCCGCGGCGGCGAGCTGGAAGCCGCGGTGGATGCCTACGAAGAAGCGCTGGAGCGTCAGCCCGATCTGCAACCGGCGCTGACCAACAAGGCCCTGGTGGAACAACTGCTGCAACAACGCCAGCAGGAACAGCCACCGGAGCAAAAGGAACCCGAGCCGGAAGACACGCAACAGTCCGGCCAGCAGATGCCCGGCGACAGCAACGAGAACAGCCAGCAAAACAGCAACCAGAGCGAAACCGGACAACCCGGCGACGAACCGGAAGAACACCAGGAACCCGGCGACAGTCAGACGCAGCAGAACAGCAGCGGCGATGACGACGAATCCGTGACCCAGCCGCCGCAGCGCCCTACCGGCAGCAACCTCGACGTCGAACAGCGCCAGGCGCTGGAACAATGGCTGCGGCAGATCCCGGACAACCCGGCGCAACTGCTGCGGCGCAAATTCTGGTACGAACAGCAACAACATCAGGAAACCCATCGATGAGCCGCGTCTGCGCCTTCGTGTTCTGTCTTCTTTTCGGCCCGCTGGTTCAGGCCGCGGAGCTCCATGCCAGCGTCGACCGCGCCCGGCTGAGCACCGCCGAGACCCTGGAACTGACCCTGGAAATCCAGGACGTGACCCAATTCGGCAAGCCGGACCTCGCGCCGCTGCAGGCCGACTTCGAAGTCCGCGGCACCCGCCAGCTCAACAGCCTCAACACCCTCGACGGGCAGAACGAGGCCACCACCCGCTGGGTGGTCACGCTGATGCCACGGCGGGCCGGCACCCTGCAAATCCCGCCGCTGCACCTGGGCGAGTTGCACAGCGAAGCCATCGAATTGCAGGTCGAGGCCGCGCAGGACAGCCCGGCGACGATCCTCGCCCCGGTGTTCATCGAAGCCAGCCTCGACCAGAACGACATCTACGTGCAGGCCCAGGCGGTACTGACCCTGCGCATCTACCACTCGGTGTCGCTGTACGACGACAGCAGCCTCAGCCCGTTGCAGATCGACGGGGTGAAGATCGAACCGCTGGGCGAGTCGCGCACCTACGAAAAACTGATCAACGGTATCCGCCATGGCGTGATCGAGATGCGCTACGCGCTCTACCCGCAGCGCAGCGGCGAAGTCACGGTGCCGCCCCTGACCTTCAGCGCCACCAGTGCCG
This sequence comes from Pseudomonas sp. 5P_5.1_Bac1, assembly GCF_025466015.1. Classification (NCBI taxonomy): domain Bacteria; kingdom Pseudomonadati; phylum Pseudomonadota; class Gammaproteobacteria; order Pseudomonadales; family Pseudomonadaceae; genus Pseudomonas; species Pseudomonas sp. 5P_5.1_Bac1. The sequence goes on from NZ_JANLNX010000115.1 coordinate 174,549, forward strand.
GCAGCGACAGCGACAACCCGGGCAACCCCGGCAACAGCCAGGTGCGGGTCAGCTCGCGCGAGTTGCCGTTGCAGGTGCGCCCGATCCCCGCCGACTACCCGGCGGGCCTGGCCTGGTTGCCGGCGCGCAGCCTGACCCTGGAAGAACACTGGAGCCCGGACCCGAGCCAGGGGCCGACGCAGATTGGTGATTCGCTGACCCGAACCATCACGATCAAGGCCGAAGGGCTCTCCAGCACCCAATTGACGCCCCTGCCCGGCACCGAAGTGCCGGGGCTGCGGCGCTACCCGGACCAGCCACAACTGCGCAACCAGATCGACGAACGCGGCCTGATCGGCAGCCGCGAAGAACGCGAGGCCCTGGTGCCGACCCACAGCGGCGCACTGGAGTTGCCCAGCCTGGAACTGGTCTGGTGGAACACCCGCGAAAACCATCTGGAGCGCAGCAGCCTGCCCGCGCGCAGCCTCAACGTGCAGGACAACCCGGCGCTGAGCGCGGAAACCCCGAGCGCGACACCGGCAAGCGACGGCCAGCCGCTGTGGCCGTGGCAACTGAGCACGTTGGTGTTGGCGCTGACCACGTTGGCCGGTTTCGCCCTGTGGTGGCGCGCCCGTTCGCAGCCGGCGGTGCTGCGTGCTGCGCAGACCGGGCCGAGCCCGCGCACCCTGCTCGACGACCTCAAGCGCGCCTGCCAGGCCAACGACTCCCACGCCACCCGCCAGGCCCTCGACGCCTGGGCCCGGCAACAGCCGCAGACCCTGGCGGACATGGCGGCGCGCTTCGTGCCGCTGTCCGATGCCCTCGACGGTCTCAACAGCGCGCTGTACAGCGAGGCGGGACAGTATTGGCAAGGCGATGAACTGTGGCGGGCGATCAGCACCATTCCCACGGCGGAACAGGCGCAGCCGGCGCAGGGCGAGAATGGCGGGTTGCCGCCGTTGTATCCGAAGTAGGGAATCTGCAGCGCTCTCTAGATTGAGCGCCGCCTGTGCGGCGATGAGGCCCTTCAAACATCACCCAAAACCCTGACCCAATCACCGGACCCATCCCACATTCGGGTACCATATCCGGCTTTTAGCCGGCTCCCGTCACAGGATTACCAATGCGTCTGTTTCACACCTCCGACTGGCATCTGGGACAAACCCTGCACGGCCAGGAGCGCGATTTCGAACATGCCTGCTTTCTCGACTGGCTGCTGGGCCAACTGAAGCTGCGCGAGCCCGATGCCCTGCTGATCGCCGGCGATGTCTTCGACACCGTCAACCCGCCGGTCAAGGCGCAGGAACGGCTCTACGACTTCATCGTCAAGGCCCACGAGCAACAGCCGGGGCTGACCATCGTGATGATCGCCGGCAACCACGATTCCGGCTCGCGCATCGAACTCCCCGCAGCCCTGATGCGCCGTCTGCGCACCCACGCCGTGGGCCGGGTGCAGTGGCTGGACGAAGGCCAGCTCGACAGCGAACGCTTGCTGGTGCCGCTGACCAACGCCAAGGGCAAGGTCCTGGCCTGGTGCCTGGCGCTGCCGTTCCTGCGACCAGCAGAAGTCACCGGCCCGCACCTGGGCGAGGACTACCTGCGCGGGATTGGCCAGGTCCATGAAAAGCTCATTGCCGCCGCCCTCGACCGCCGCGACCCGAAGCAGCCGCTGATCGCCATCAGCCACGCGCATATGGCCGGCGGATCGATTTCGGAAGACTCCGAGCGCAGCCTGATCATCGGCAACGCCGAAGCCCTGCCGGCCAGCCTGTTCGGCGCCGAGATCGGCTACGTCGCCCTCGGCCACCTGCACAAGCCGCAAAAGGTCAACGGCGAGGACCGCATCCGCTACTGCGGGTCGCCGCTGCCGCTGTCGTTCTCGGAAATCAAATACCCGCACCAGATCCTCGAAATCGAGTTCAAGGGCAACAAGTTGCTCAGCGTCGAAAGCCGTCACGTGCCCCGCGCTGTGGCCTTGCAGCGGCTCGGTCCGGCGCCGCTAGCGGAGCTTCTGACGCAACTGAACGAACTGCCGGCGGTCGATCTGCTGGACGACCCGCAACGCCAGCCCTGGCTGGAAGTGCGGGTGCAACTGGACGAGCCGCAAGCGGACCTGCGCCAGCAGATCGAAACCGCTCTGCAAGGCAAGGCCGTGCGCCTGATCCGCATCGCCGCCGAATATGCCGGTCGCGCCGGAGCCGACGGCGACGACGACACCCGTCTGGTGGAACTGGGCCAGCTCAAGCCCGAAGACCTGTTCGCCCGCGCCTGGGAACAGGCCTATGGCAACGCCGCCGATGAACAGACCCTGGCCGACTTCGCCCTGCTTTTGCAGGACGTTCAGCAAGAGGAGGAGCAGCCATGAAGATTCTTGCCATTCGCCTGAAAAACCTCGCCTCGCTGGCCGGTCCGTTCGAAATCGACTTCACCGCCGAACCCCTGGCCAGCGCCGGCCTGTTCGCCATCACAGGGCCCACCGGCGCCGGCAAGAGCACCCTGCTCGACGCCCTGTGCCTGGCGCTGTTCGGCTCGGTGCCGCGGCTGGACAATATCGGCCGGGAAACCAAGGTCCCCGACGTCGACGGCGAAATCCTCACCAACGACCCGCGCACCCTGCTGCGCCGCGGCACCGGCAGCGGTTTCGCCGAGGTGGACTTCGTCGGCATCGACGGCCGCCGCTACCGTGCCCGCTGGGAAACCAACCGTGCCCGTGACAAGGCCACCGGCAAACTGCAAGGCAGCCGCCAGAGCCTGCACGACCTCGACAGCCAGCAACTGCTGAGCAACCAGAGCAAGCGCGAGTACGAACAACTGATCGAGTCCCGCCTGGGGCTCAACTTCGCCCAGTTCACCCGTGCGGTGATGCTGGCGCAGAGCGAGTTCAGTGCCTTCCTCAAGGCCGACGACAAGGAGCGCAGCGAGCTGCTGGAAAAGCTCACCAACACGGCGATCTACAGCCAGTTGGGGCGGCGCGCCTTTATCAAGGCCAAGGACGCGGCCGACAGCTACAAAGCCCTGGAGCTTGAAGCCAGCGGCGTACTGCCGATGAACGCGGAAGAGCGCACGGCCCTCGATGAACGCCTCGGCGAAGCCCAACAGCAACTCAAGGCCGAACAGGCGCAACTGCGCCAGCTCGAACAGCAACGCACCTGGCTCAACGAGCTGCACGCCTTGCAGGCGCAGCAGGGCGCCGCGGCCGCCGACCTGAGCAACGCCCGCCAGGCGTGGGAACAACTGGCCGGCGAACGGCTGAACCTGACCCGCCTGGAACAACTCGCGCCGCAGCGTCATCAGTTCGCCCGACGCCAGGAGTTGCTCAACCAGCTCACGCCGTTGGCCAGCGCGCTGGAACAGCAGCGCCGGCAACAGGCCGAACTGGGCAATCGCCAGCAGCAACTGGAACAGGACCTGAACGGCGCCCGCGAAGCCCTCACCCGCGCCCTCGGCGACCAGACCGACAGCGCACCGCGCCTGCGCCAGGCCTTCGACACCCAGCACAACCTCGCCCGCCTGGAGCAGGAACTGACCCGCGACCGCGCGTTGACGCTGCAAGCGCAGCAAGCGTGCGAAGAAGGCCGCAGCCAACTGGCGAGCCTGATCGAACACCAGCAACGCCACGAACAGACCCTCGCCAGCATTGCCGGCCAGCTTGAACAAAGCGCCGCGCTGGCAAGCCTGGGCAGCGCCTGGAACGCCTACCGCAGCCAGTTGCAACAGGTGATGCTCACTGCCAACCGCCTGGGCAAGGGCCGCGAAGAACTGCCGAGCCTGCGCCAGACCGCCGAAACCCGCGCCCGTCAGTGCGAGGAATTGCGCGCCGAACTGGCCGTGCTGTTCCAGGAAGCCGGCGCCGAACCACAGGCCCTGGCCGAACAGATCGGCCTGCTCGGCACCCTGCTGCAGGACAACCGCAAGCTGCAACGCGGCTTCGAGGAACTGGCGCGGCTGTGGGGTCGTCAGCAGGACGTCGAGCAGCGCCTGCTGGCCCTGCGCGAACGCCAGTCCGGCGCCCAGCAAGAGCGCGCGCAACTGATCGCCGCCGGCTTGCAGGGCAAGCAGGAACTGGAAGCCGCGCAGCAAGCGCTGACCCTCACCCGCCAGTTGCTGGAGCGCCAGCGCCTGGCTCGCAACGCCAGCGTTGAAGAACTGCGCACGCAGTTGCAGGACGAGCAACCCTGCCCGGTCTGCGGCAGCCTGGAACACCCCTACCATCAGCCGGAAGCGCTGCTGGAAAACCTCGCCCGCCACGACGAAAGCGAAGAGGCCAACGCCCAGAAGGCGGTCACCGAACTCACCCAGAAGCTGGACGAATTGCGCTCCCAGCTCGGCGGCGTCAACGGCCAGCTCAAGGAGTACCTGCACCAGCAGGAGCAACTGAACACCCAGCTCCAGGCCCTGGCCCCGGAACTCGAAGCCCAGCCGCTCTACCCGCAACTGGCGGAACAGAACAGCGCCTCCCGCAGCCAGTGGCTCGACCTGCAACTGCGCCGGCTGAACGACGACATCGCCCGCGACCAGCAGCGCCAGAACGCCCTGCTGACCCTGCAACAGGACGCCGCCCGCCTGCAGCAACAACTTCAGGCCGCCAACGACGCCAGTCAGCAGGCCACCCAGCAACTGAACCAGCAACAAGACGCCCTGCACGCCGACGAACAGCGCCTGCAACAGGAACTGGCCCACTTCGAACCGCTGCTGCCGGCGGATATCTTCACCGCGCTGCGGGACAAGCCAGCGGAAACCTTCCTGACCCTCGACCAGCAACTGAACACCCGCCAGCAACTGCTCGACCAACAGAAAGACGAACAGCAGGAACTCAACGAACGCCTCAAGCAGCGCGAAGCCCTTGAACTCAAGCAACAGGCCCGTCAGCAGGAACAGGACAAGCTGCAACAGCAGCTCGTCGCCAGCGAGGCCCAGCAACAACAGGCCCGCGAAGCCCTGACCGCGCTGATCGGCGAACATGCCGACGCCGAGGGCTGGCAGCGTCATCTGGAACAGGCCGTGGAACAGGCGCGCAACGCCGAAGCCGCAGCCAACCAGCAGTTGCAGGAAGCCCGCACCCAGGCCGCGGCCATCGCCAGCGAACTCAAGGCCCGCGAAGAGCAGCACGCTCACCTGGAGCAGGAAAAACAGCAACTCGATGCCGCCATCGCGCAATGGCGCGAGGCGCACCCGGAGCTGGACGAACAGGGCCTGGACGCCCTGCTCGGCATGGACGACGAACAGGTCGCCAGCCTGCGCCAGCGCCTGCAAACCGCGGAAAAAGCCATCGAACAGGCCGGCGTGCGGGTGCAGGAGCGTGACGCGCGCCTGCAACAGCATCAGGCGCTGAACCTGACCGAACAGCAGCCGGAAGAACTGGAACTGGCGCTGCAGGCCAGCCAACAGCAACTGGACCAGCACGAACACCACTGCGCCGAACTGCGTGCGCAGCAGGCCGAAGACCAGCGCCGCCAGCAGGCCAGCCAGGCCCTCGCCGAACGCATCGCCCAGGCCCGCGGGGAATGGCAGCGCTGGGCGCGGCTGAGCGAGCTGATCGGTTCGGCCAGCGGCGACACCTTCCGCAAGATCGCCCAGGGCTACAACCTCGACCTGCTGGTGCACCACGCCAACCAGCAATTGCGCCAACTGGTCCGGCGCTACCGCCTCAAGCGCGGCGGCAGCCAGCTCGGCCTGCTGGTGCAGGACACCGAGATGGGCGACGAACTGCGCTCGGTGCACTCGCTGTCCGGCGGCGAGACCTTCCTGGTTTCGCTGGCCCTGGCGCTGGGCCTGGCGTCCATGGCCTCCAGCACCCTGCGCATCGAATCGCTGTTCATCGACGAAGGCTTCGGCAGCCTCGACCCGGAATCCCTGCAACTGGCCATGGACGCCCTCGACGGCTTGCAGGCCCAGGGCCGCAAGGTCGGGGTGATTTCCCATGTGCAGGAAATGCATGAGCGGATCGGCGTGCAGATCCAGGTCCGCCGCCAGGGCAACGGCCTGAGCACCCTGGAGGTGGACGGATGATCCTTTACTCGTTCCGCCGCTGCCCCTACGCCATGCGCGCGCGACTGGCGCTGCGCTACGCCGGGGTGGCGGTGCGCGTCGAGGAAGTCAGCCTGAAAGCCAAGCCCGCCGAAATGCTGGCGCTGTCGCCCAAAGGCACCGTGCCGGTGCTCAGAGTCGACGGGCGGGTACTGGAAGAAAGCCTGGACATCATGCGCTGGGCCCTGGCGCAGAACGATCCACAGGACTGGCTGCTCAAGGACGGTCCATCAGCGGCGAGCGAGCAGTTGATCGCCCGCAATGACAGCGAATTCAAGGTGCACCTGAACCACTACAAATACGCCGAGCGCTACCCGGAGCAATCCCGGGAGCACTATCGGCGGCAGGCGGAAGTGATTCTTGCGGATCTGGAACAGCGCTTGAGCGAGCGACCTTACCTGCTGGCAGACCACCCGACCCTGGCGGACGCCGCCTTGCTGCCGTTTATCCGCCAGTTCGCCGGGGTCGAACCGCAGTGGTTCGCCGAGGCGCCCTACCCGCGCTTGCGCGCGTGGTTGCAGGGCTGGCTGGAATCGGAGCTGTTCAAGGCGGTCATGGCGCGGTGATGTTCAGGGCCTCATCGTTGCATGGGTATCTACACATCGCGCAAGCAATCGCAAAGCGTCGGTCACCTCAATCCGCTCCCACACTTACCTGCGAGATGAGGCCCTCAAGACCACCACAAACCTCAATGACTGACCTTGTGATCCAACGCCGCATAGAAATTGGCACTCTGCCGCAGATAGTCAGCCGTATAGCTCGGCGTGGCCGATTTACGCTGATTGATTTCAACATGGGCATGGGCGGCCTGGACCACGGACGCGGAAATGGCTGAAGCGGCAATCACAGGGAAAAGATTGAAATTCATGGCAAGGCTCTCGAAGTCGGTAGTGTGAAGAGGCCGTCTGGGGCCGTGGTTCAAAACTACGCCGCTACCGCCGCGAGAAAAAATTCATTGCGCCAGTAACCGATATCGATGCCATTGATAGTCAGTCGATGAACTTCAGGTCCGACGGCGCCGCCTGTTTGAACCGCTGCACCACCTCACCCAGCAAACCGCTGACCGTATCGCGGCGGATCACCACGATGGTGTCGCTCTTCTGGTTGGCCACCAGTACAAAGCGCTGCCCCGGGTCGAGGCTGAACTCCCGCGGATGATCGCCTTCCACCGAACGCCGTTGCAGCAAGGTCAGCCGCCCACCATCGGGATCGATGGCAAACACCAGCAGTTCATTGACGCTGCCGCGGTTGCTGACATAGAGAAAACGCCCATCCGCCGAACCGTGCAGCGCGCCGCCGGCCTTTGCCGCGGGGTCATCGCTGTCGGTCAGCGCTGCGGTGTCGATCAGCCTGAGATGGCCGTCGTGATACTCGAACGTCGCCACCTGCGCGCTCATTTCCAGGGTCAGCCAGGCGTGCTTGCCATCTGCACTGAACAGCAGATGCCGCGGCCCGCTGCCGGGCGGCAGCGCCACCGAATCGAACGCGCTCAGCGGCTGCGCGGCATTGCCGTCATAGCGGTAGCTGAAGACCCGGTCCGCGCCGAGGTCGCTGGCGAACAGGTAGCGGCCGTCCGGCGATGACACCAGCGAATGAACATGGGGCGCAGCCTGGCGTTCGGGATTGACCTGGCTGGCGGCGTGACGCAGTCGCTGCACCGCCGCGCCCAGCCGGCCGTCCGCCTTGACCGGCAGGACACTGAGGCTGCCGCCTTCCGGGGTCGAACCGCCATAGTTGGCGACGAACAGAAAACGCCCGTCGTGACTGAGGCTGGAATGGGTCGGCTCACCGCCCTGGCTGCCGACCTGATTGAGCGGCGCAAGGTGATGGGCCGAATCGAGGCTGAACGCCGACACCTCGCCCGCCGCCTGCTCGTTGACCGCAAACAGGTGGTGGCGGTCGGCAGACAGCGTCAGCCATGACGGGTTGCTCGCCGGCTGCACCTGCAAGGGCGTCGCGTCGATCTGGCCGCTGGCGCCGTTGAAACGGTAGCGGTAGATACCTTCGCTGGCGCCGTCGGTGTAGCTGCCCACCAGCACTTCATGCCCGTGGGCCGCCGCGGTCAGCAACATGGCACTAGCGATCAGCCGGTTCAGCAGTGCTTTCATCGTCGCCCTCATCGGCTTCGTCGCCCTCGTCATCTTCCGAGGCCCGCAGCGCGCTCAGGCACACCAGGCGGTGCTCGCCGCTGTCACCGACGATCAGCCAGTCCTCGCCCTCAGCACGGGCGGCGGCGATCTGCTCGGGGGTGAAGGTCCAGCGCTTGAGTGCGCGGCCGTCCATGCACTCGATGCGCAGGCTGCTGTCGTCGTAGGTGAAGTCAAAGGCATGCAGGCCGTCGATCAGCAACATGTCGCAGGCTTGCAGGGCTTGGGAAAGGGTGGTCATTACGCAACTGCCATGAATGGGGAAAGGCGCAATGATAGCCCAAATGCACCGCGGGCCAGACGTTGTGGCGTCTGGCCCGCGGTTTCACTCAGGCGTGGATCAGTGAGCGAAGATCGATTTGCTCTGCTGTCCGGCCATTTTCTCCGGCTTGATCAGGAACCGCGCCAGCGCCGGCAGCAGCCACAGTGCGCCGAACATGTTCCACAGGAGCATGAAGGTCAGCATCAGGCCCATGTCGGCCTGGAACTTGATGGCCGAGAAGATCCAGGTGCACACGCCGATCGCCAGGCACAGGCCGGTGAACAGCACGGCCTTGCCGGTGGAACGCAGGGTCTGGTAATACGCCTCCTGCAATGGCAGGCCCGCCCGCAGGAAACTTTCCAGGCGGCTGTAGATGTAGATCCCGTAGTCCACGCCGATACCCACGCCCAGCGCCACCACCGGCAGGGTGGCGACCTTGACGCCGATGCCCATGAAGGCCATCAGTGCGTTGCCCAGCACCGAGGTCAGCACCAGCGGCAGGACGATGCACAGGGTGGCGGCGAAGGAGCGGAAGGTGATCATGCACATCACCGCAACGCAGATGTACACCAGGATCAGGATGGTCAGTTCGGCGGACTTGATCACCTCGTTGGTGGCCGCTTCGATACCGGCGTTACCCGCCGCCAGGAGGAACTCCAGGCCTTCCTGGTTATGCGTGTCGGCGAAGGCCTTGACCGCCGCGACCACGCCATCAAGGGTTTCCGCCTTGTGGTCGTTGAGGAATACCAGCACCGGCGCCAGCGAGCAGTCGCCGTTGTACAGGCCATCGGCGCGGGATACCGAGGTGTTCAGCACTTCCGGGTTACGCGACAGGCTTTCCCATTTCAGGTTGCCCTCGTTCATGCCCTTGATCATCTGCTTGGACACGGTCACCAGGGAGATCGCCGACTGCACGCCCGGGGTGTTTTCCATGGTCCACATCAGCTCGTCGATCGGCGCCATGGTCTTGTACACCGAGCACTGCTCCGTCGGCGTCTTGACCATCACCACCAGCACGTCGGAGCTGGTCGAGTAGTTGTCGATGATGAAGGCGTTGTCTTTGTTGTAGCGCGAGTCCGGACGCAGTTCCGGCGCGCCCTGGTCGAGGTCGCCGATCTTCAGGTTCTGGCTGTACCAGAGGCCGCCGCCGAAGGCGACCAGCGCCAGGAGCACCGACACCCGCGCCACGTTCGGGCTGGCGAAGTTGGACAGCAGGCGCCAGAACGGGTGCTCGCAGGTCGCATCGCGCTTGCTGCGCTCGATGGCCTTCTTGCTGATGCCGACATAGGAAATCGCCACCGGCAGCAGGATCAGGTTGGTGAAGACGATCACCGCCACGCCGATGGACGCGCCGATGGCCAACTCGCGGATCACCCCGATATCGATGATCAGCAGGGTGATGAAGCCCACGGCGTCGGCCAAAATGGCGATCATCCCCGGCAGGAACAGTTGCCGGAACGTGCGTCGCGCTGCGGTCAGGGCGTTGTCGGCGTCACTGGATTGCAGGGCGATGCCGTTGATCTTCTGCACCCCATGGGAGATGCCGATGGCGAAGATCAGGAACGGCACCAGCATCGAATACGGATCGAGCCCGAAACCCACCACGTGCATCAATCCGAGCTGCCAGACCACCGCCACCAGGGTGGTGGTGAGCACGGCGATGGTGCTGCGGATACACCAGGTGAACCAGTACAGCAGGACCCAGGTGATGCCCAACGCGATGGCGAAGAACGCCGCGACCATCATCAGGCCATCGATCAGGTCGCCAACTTTCTTGGCGAAACCGACGATGTGAATCTTCACATTCGGGTTCTGCGCTTCGTACTTGTCGCGGATCTTCTCTTCCAGTTCGTGGGAGAACTTCTGGTAGTCCAGCTTGATCTGCCGCCCCTGGTCCTGCGGGTCGGGATAGGACTCTTGCAGCGGAATATCGACGATGCTGGATTTGAAGTTGTTCGCCACCAGACGGCCGATCTGGCCGGACTTGAGCACGTTGTTGCGCAGGGCGTCGAGGCTTTCCGGCGAACCGTTGTAGGTGTTGGGGATCACTTCGCCGCCGGAGAAGCCTTCTTCGGTCACCTCGGTCCAGCGCACCGCGGGGCTCCACAGCGACTTCAGCGCCGAGCGGTCAACGCCAGGGATGTAGAAGACTTCGTCATGGATTTGCCGCAGCGTCTCCATGTAGTCCTTGTCGAAGATATCGCCGTTGACCGCCTCCACCGAGATACGCACGGTGTTGCCGAGGTTGGCCAGGTCATTGCGGTGCTCGAGCATGTTCTGGATGAACGGGTGCTCCAGCGGAATCATTTTTTCGAAGCTGGTGGACGGGCGGATCAGCGTGGCCTGCCAGAACAGGAAGATGCTGACCAGCAGGCAGATACCAATCACCACCGGACGGTTGTTGAAGATCAGGCGCTCGAGCAAGGTCGGCTTGTCCTGATGGTGTTGGCTCATGGTGAACGACTCCCGACTGGTCATGGTTGCGCCCTCTCGGCACCGGTGGCGGCGGCGAAGTGTGCGCCGCCCTGCCCCACCAGGATCAGATTGCCGTCAGGCAGGCCGCTGGCTCCTGCCAGCGCGAGGCGGTCGGCGCGGTTGAAGACGCTGAAGGTGACGCCATCGTCGCTGCTGCGCAGGACAGTCCCCCCATTGCCCACAAGTACCAGACTGCCATCATCGAGAAGCGTAGCGCTTGAGAGGCCGAATTCGAGCGTCCCGCGTGTGGCTTTCAAGCTGATCTGCTGCCAGGTGTCACCAAAATCGCTGGAGCGGTAAAGGTTTCCGCGCAAACCATAGGCCAGCAGGGTCTGCGGCTGAGCGGTGCCGATCACACCGAAGAACGAGCCCTCGTAGGGGCTTTCGACTTTCTGCCAGGTCTGCCCGACGTCGCCGGAGCGGAACATGGTGCCCTGCTCGCCGACGATGAACAGGCCGGCGTCCTTGATCTGGGCGATGCCGTTCAGGTGCAGGCCGTCGGGGTTGTCCAGGCGCTCGCTGATGTCCTGCCAGTGCTGGCCGCCGTCGGTGGTTTCGAGAATTGCGCCGTAGGCGCCAATGGCCACGCCGTGCTGGGTGTCCTGGAACCAGACGTCCAGCAGCGGGGCTTCGCGGGAAAGGTCTTCGAACTGCTTGGTCCAGGTCGCACCGCCATCGCTGCTGGCGAGGATCTGCGCGTCATGGCCGACCGCCCAGCCGTGCTTGTCATCGACAAAGGTGACGGCGGTGAGCAATTGACGGGAAGGCACCTTGGCCTGGGTCCAGGTCGTGCCCTGGTCATCGGAGAACAGAATGTGGCCGCGGTCGCCGACCATCACCAGCCGTGAACCGGCCTTGGCCACGTCCAGCAGCAGACTCTTGTCAGCCTTGGCCGAAACCGTGGACCAGACCTCAGCCTCTGGCGTTGCTGCCTCGACGCTGTTGGCCCACATGCCCATTGCCAGCAGCAATGCCGCACTGGCGGCCAGTGCCCATGGGCGCGCACGGAGCGCGTTACCAGTACCCGCCATTCCAGGCTCCGTCATAGATCTGTTCCCCGATTATTGTTATTTGGGTCAATCCATTTGCAGGTACTGCGAAAAACCGTGTTCCAGAGCCCTGCAATAGCTGAGGGCCATCCTATCGGGGATTGCGAAGGGCTGACAACGAACGGGACGTTATCTTTTGTTAAGCGCCTTATCGCGAGCAAGCTCGCTCCTACAGGGATTGACGCTGTCCTTGTAGGAGCGAGCTCGTCGGGACGCCGAACCGTCGCGATGGGTCGGATCAGGCCAGGCTCTTGCTCACCACTTCAAACACATCACTGGACAACTTCCCGGAATCACGAATGCGCTCCAGCTCACCCTTCATCAGCGCCTGACGCGCCGCGTCGTATTTGCGCCAGCGGGTCAGCGGCGCCAGTTGCCGCGAGGCGATCTGCGGGTTGAGGGCGTTGAGTTCGATGACGATGTCGGCCAGGAAGCGATAGCCGCTGCCATCCGCCGCATGGAAGTTCACCAGGTTCTGTCCGGCGAAGGCGCCGATCAGGGCGCGGATCTTGTTCGGGTTCTTCAGGGTGAACGCCGGGTGTTCCATCAGCGCGCGCACCCGCGCCAGACCGCCGGGCAACATGCTGCCGGCCTGGACGCTGAACCACTGGTCCATGACCAGCGGGTTGTCCTTGAAGTGCTCGGCGAAGGACGCCAGCGCCTTGGCCCGCTCGGCCTCGAACGGCGAGTTGACCAGCACCGCCAGCGCGGTCAGGCGCTCGGTCATGTTGTCACAGGCGTCGAACTGTTCCAGGGTCGCTTCCAGCACCTGCGGCTTGCCGCTGAGCATCAGGTACGACAGGACGATGTTCTGCAGGCTGCGGCGGGCGAAGTGCTCGGCTTCGGCAACATACGGCGTCTCGCGGGAGACAGCGCGGTTGACCTGGTAGCGCGACCACAGCGCCTCGAAAAGGTGTTCGGCCAGTTGCTGACGAGCGAAATCGCGGGCGGCGTGGATTGCATCGACGTCGGCGACTTCGCTGATTTCGGTGAGGTAGGCCTCGCTCGGCAGCGAAAGCATCTCGGCGACCATGGCCTGGTCGAGCTGGTCATTGCCCAGCACGCTGCCCAGCGCGGTGACCAGACGCTGGTCGAGCACCAGCGCGGCGCCTTGCTGGTGCTGCGCGATCAGTTCCTGCAGGACTTGCACCGACAGTTGCTGGCCCGCTTCCCAGCGGTTGAAGCCGTCGCTGTCGTGCTGCATGAGGAACATCAACTGGTCGCGGTCGTAAGGGAAGCTCAGCTTGACCGGCGCGCTGAAACCGCGCAGCAGCGACGGCAGCGGTTTGGCCGCGATATCGACGAAGGTGAAGGTCTGCTCGGCGTCGGTCACCGACACCACGCGGGACGTGCCGGCAGCGGCAGCTTCGCCGCTCAGGCGCAGCGGCAGGTCGTTGCCTTCGGCGTCGAGCAGGCCCAGTTCCACCGGGATCACGAACGGCTTTTTCTCGACCTTGTCCGGGGTTTCCGGGCAGCTCTGGCGGAAGGTCAGGCTGTAGGTCCGCGCGGCGGCGTCATACGATTCGCTGACCGCCAGGCGTGGCGTGCCGGCCTGGCTGTACCAGCGCTTGAACTGGGTCAGGTCGACGCCGTTGGCATCTTCCATGGCCTTGATGAAGTCGTCGCAGGTCACGGCCTGGCCGTCGTGGCGCTCGAAATACAGGTCGCTGCCCTTGCGGAAGCCCTCGGTGCCCAGCAGGGTGCGGACCATGCGCACCACTTCCGAACCCTTCTCGTAGACGGTCAGGGTGTAGAAGTTGGAAATCTCGATAAAGCTGTCCGGGCGCACGGCGTGGGCCATCGGGCCGGCGTCTTCGGCGAACTGGTGGGTACGCAGGTAGGCCACGTCTTCAATGCGCTTGACCGTGCGCGAGTTGACGTCGGCGCTGAACTCGGCGTCGCGGAATACCGTGAAGCCTTCCTTGAGCGAGAGCTGGAACCAGTCGCGGCAGGTGACGCGGTTGCCCGACCAGTTATGGAAGTATTCGTGGGCCACCACCGCTTCGACCCGCTGGTGCGCGGCGTCGGTGGCGGTTTCGGCGCGGGCCAGCACGCAACTGGAGTTGAAGATGTTCAGGCCCTTGTTTTCCATGGCGCCCATGTTGAAGTCGTTGACCGCGACGATCATGAAGATGTCCAGGTCGTACTCGCGACCGTACACCTCTTCGTCCCAGCGCATGGACTTCTTCAGGCTGGTCATGGCGTGCTGGCACTTGTCGATGTTTTCCGGCTCGACATAAATGCGCAGGGTCACGTCACGCCCGGACTGGCGGGTGAACTTGTCTTCGACACACCACAAATCGCCCGCCACCAGGGCGAACAGGTACGCGGGTTTCTTGAACGGGTCTTCCCAGGTCGCCCAGTGCCGGCCGTCTTCCTGCGGGCCGCTGCCCACCGGGTTGCCGTTGGACAGCAGGACCGGATAGCGGTGCTGCTCGGCGATCACCGTGGTGGTGAACACGCTCATCACATCCGGGCGGTCGAGGTAATAGGTGATCTTGCGGAAGCCTTCGGCCTCGCACTGGGTGCAGAACATGCCGCTGGACTTGTACAGCCCTTCCAGCGCGGTGTTGCTTTCCGGGTGGATGCGCACGCTGGTGTCGAGGGTGAACTGCTCGGCGCCCGGCTGCACGGTCAGGTGGCTGTCGCTGAGCTCATAGTCGGCGGCGGTCAGTTCGCGGTCATCGAGAACCACGCTCAGCAGTTCCAGGTGCTGGCCGTCCAGCACCAGCGGCGGCAGGCCCGCGCCACGCGCCGGGTTGCGGCGCATGACCAACTGCGCATGGACCAGCGTGTGGTCCTCGAACAGCTCGAAGGTCAGGTGGGTTTCGTCGATCAGGTACTCGGGCGCCTGATAGTCCTTGAGGTAGATCACTTGCGGCTGTTCGGTACGCATGTGGCGGTCCTTTTTACTGATGCACGGCCAGTTGATAGGCCGTGTACTTGCGAATGTTGATCACGCCGGTGTCAAAAATCAGGTACTGGCCCTTGATGCCCAGCAGCGTGCCTTCGGCCACCGGGTTCTTGTCCAGGTTGAAGCTGACGATCTTGCTCGGGTAGGCCTCGACCGGATAACGGATTTCCAGCGGCTGGCTATCGTGCAGCGGCTGGATGGCGTGCAGGCCGAAGCGCTCCTGCAAGGCCTTGAGGCCCTCGGCGCAACTGTCGAACAGTTGCTCGCGCACGGCCACCAGGTCCACCGCCTCGGCGTCACCCTTGAGCAGCGCGCGCCAGTTGGTGCGGTCGGCCACCTGGCTGCGCAGCAGGTCTTCCACCAGGCCGGACTGCTGCCGCGTGGCGACCCGCAGAATCGGCAGCGCCTGGCTGGCGCCCTGGTCGAGCCAGCGGGTCGGCAGTTGGGTGGCGCGGGTGATACCGACCTTGATGCCCGACGAGTTGGCCAGGTACACCACGTGGTCGGTCATGCAGAACTGCTCGCCCCAGGACGGCTCGCGGCAGGTGCCGGCGTCGTAGTGGCAGCGCTCCGGGCTCATGATGCAGACGTCGCACTGCGCCAGTTTGGTCATGCATGGGTAGCAATAGCCCTGACTGAAGCTGGTCTTGGTCTTGCGTCCGCAATGGCTGCAGTGGATGGCGCCCAGGTATTCGAGGCGCACGGTCTGGCCGAGCATGGGGTTGACCGGAACTTCCACGTCATCGAGGCGGAAAGCGTATTGCACGACCGGCGTCTCGAGACGCGCGGTCATTTTGCGAATGGAACCACGGCCGACTTCGATCAATGGATCGCATCCGACTTGAACAGGATATTCGGCACCGTGATGGACTTCGACGCACATTCCTGCGGGCCCATGTAGCCGGTGCGCTGCTCTTCGGGCAGGTTCTGGATTTCCCAGGCGATGACCGCCTGCAACGACAGCTCGCGCTGCTCGGCGGTGAGCTTGCGGCCATCGGACCATTTGCCGATTTCCACGGCCAGCTTCAGGCTCTCGTAGATTTCCGGGGTGATGTTTTCGATCATTTGCGCAAAAGTGGACATAGCGTCTCCCAAATCAAGCGGTCAGTTTACGCCGGGCCAACGCCCCGCCCAAGAGCCCGCTCAGGCATCCGACCAACAACCCACCCACGTGGGCGGCGTTGGCGATCTGGCCGAAACCGAGCAGGGTAATGAATCCGGTAAGGCACAGCAGCAACCAGATCAGCATCATTGCCACCGTGCCACGGGGCAGGCGGAACGTCGCGTCGGGGGCCAGCCACTGATACAGCCAAACATGCCCGAGCAAGCCATACAGCACGCCCGACAACCCGCCGAACAGGCTCGCGCCTTCGAACAGGTATTGCGCCGCGTTGGACACCAGGCCGAACAACAGGGTGAGGCCGAGCAAGACCCAGCGCCCTTGTCGCTGCTCGACGCGCCGACCCAGTTCCAGATACCAGAGGCCGTTCATGGCTAGGTGGAGGAAGCTGAAATGCACCAGCATCGGGGTGATTAGGCGCCACCACTGGCCGGCCTGAAGGCTGACGTCCAGCGGGGTGAAGTAGACATAGTCGCCATTCACATGGAAATCGAGGAAGGTCAGCCAGCGCAGGGTCGCGAGGTTGTCACCCAGCCCGGTGACGACCGCCACCACCACGCTCAGCAGCAACACGGCGGCGGTGGCCTTGCTGTTGCGCAGTTGTTCGACGAAACCAGGGCGTGACGGCCTCGCGGGCGCCGGCGGCAACGGCTCGGCGCGCTGCACTTCGCCGTTGGGGTCGCCTTCGGGGTAGTGCTGGTACAGCGTGCGGATCTGCTCGGCCATGGGCTCCGCGACCCACAACACCTGCTCGTCGCCTTCGACGGAAACCCGGTGCCACACCTGAAGGCGCTGCAGCATCTCGACGAAACCGCCAAGGTCGATGTCCAACGGCAGGCGCAGCACCTGAACCACATTCATTGGCTGGCCTCCGGCCGTTCCACGTCGACCCAGACGAACTTGCGCGGGTCGATCCGGGTTTCATCGTCCAGCCGGTACGCAACCAGCTTTCCGTACAACACGGCACTGTAGTCCAGGCAGGCCAGGTTGGCGCGGATCGGCGCCGGCTTGCCGCTGCGCCAGTAATGCCCGACGAACAGCATCGGCTCGTCCTCGGCATAGCGCAGCAGGGCGTTTTTCTGGCTGCGACTGAGCGGCGCACTGGCCACCGCATCCGGCAGCGCATCGGGCTGGAACACGATATCGCCGTAGGTTTGCGGGTCTTCTTCCCAGAACTTGGTGCGGAAGAACGCCCGCGTCAGGCCGTCACCCCCGGTCAGGGTCAGACCGTCCGGCAGGCGCATGTCGGTGCCGCGCAGCAGGCGGTTGCACACCAGGTGGGCGAAGCTGTCGGGCTCCGCCGAGGCCTGGACGAAGGCCTGATCGATCACGCCAGCCGGGTGTTGCTGGCGCAGGGCGTCGATCAGGCGAGCGTCCCAGCATGCATGCACTAGGCGGAAACGCCCGGCATCGATGAACAGCGGCAACTGGTAGAACCAGCCGAGGAAGTCGTGCCAGTCACCGGGATGGTGGTCGAACTGCGTCAGGGTTTCATCGATCAGCCGGGCATGGCGCGGCGTGTGCTCGCGCACCCAGGTTTTGCCGGTGCCGGGCGCCGCCGGGGTGGTCCAGCCGAGAGCGTTGTATTCATGGTTGCCCATGATGCAATGGGCCTGCCCGGCCTCGACCATGTCGTGGACGATATGTAGGGCTTCGCGAATTCGCGGGCCGCGGTCGATGATGTCGCCGAGAAACAGTGCCTGACGCTGAGCATGCCGCCACACGCCGCCCACCCGCTTGTAGCCAAGCGCGTCGAGCAAACGTTCGAGGGTGTGGGCACATCCGTGTACATCGCCGATCAGGTCGAAACTGCGCGCTGGATCGAGCATCAGTCGCCTCCACCACCCAGACGGCTGCCCCAGCCGAGCTTGGTCCGGCAGACCTCGTAATAGTTGTGGTCCAGCGGATGGATCAGGCGCAGTTTCTGCGGTTTCTTGTTCACCGTGATGGTGTCGCCGGGGGCGCAGGTGAAGTGGTTCTGGCCGTCACAGGAGACTTGCGGGTAGATCTGCAGGTCCTGGGAGACAACGATTTTCAGCTCGCTGTTGCCATCCACCACGATCGGCCGCCCGGACAAGGTATGCGGGTACATCGGCACGATGACGATGGCGTCGAGCTTGGGGTGCATGATCGGCCCGCCCGCCGACAGCGCGTAGGCGGTGGAACCGGTGGGGGTGGCGACGATCAGGCCGTCGGCCTTCTGGCTGCAGACGAACTGGCCATCGATGTAGATCTCGAATTCGATCATCCGGGTCGATTTGCCCGGGTGCAGGACCACGTCATTGAGCGCGTCGCCCTGGCCGATGGCCTCGCCGTGACGGCGTACTTCGGCCTGGAGCAGGAAGCGGTTCTCGACCAGGTAGTGACCGTCGAGCACTTCGGCGACCTTCACTTCCAGCTCATCGGGGCGGATATCGGTGAGGAAGCCGAGGCTGCCGCGGTTGATCCCCAGCACCGGGATATTGTGTCGCGCCAGGGCCCGCGCGGCGCCGAGCAGGCTGCCGTCACCGCCGACGACGATGACCAGGTCGCAGACCTCGCCCAACAGCTTGCGCGAGGACGTCTGCAGGCCGTGGCCCGGCAGGACTTCGGCGATGGTGTCCTCGAGAATGACGTGCAGGTGCCGGTTCAGCAGGAATTTTTTCAGGCGGCGAATGGTATCGAGCACCTGGGAGCTGCCGAGGCGACCGATGATACCGATATTGCGAAATTGCTCCATGGGGCTCCTGCAAGGCTCTGCGGCGGTAAAAGGGCACGGCGGCCAAAGGCCCGATTATGGGCGAAAGCGCCGGCCAGCGGCAAACGCGGCTATGCTCGCTGGATGAATCCGTTCGCCGCCCTGCACGACCTGCCCCGCCACCTGCGCCAGCCTGCGGTCCGCGACCTGGCCTGGGCGCTGCTGTCGCCGCCGCTGCTGGAAACCGCGCCCTGGCCGCAGCGCCATCCCCTCAGCGGCAGCGACTGGCGCGAAGACCCGGACGGCCTGCGCGACTGGCTGCTGCGCCTCGACCTCGATCCAGCGCCGCTGCTGGCCTGGCTGGCGCGCTCGGTCAGCCGGCGGCTGGGGCTGTATTACGAGCGGCTCTGGCAGTTCGCCCTGACCCAGGCGCCCGGCGTGGAGTTGCTGGCCGCCAACCTGCCGATCCGCCAGGGTGGGCACACCCTCGGTGAACTGGACATCCTGCTGCGCGACCGCGAAGGCGTGCATCACCTTGAACTGGCGATCAAGTTCTACCTCGGCCCCGGCAACGGCGACGGCGTCGACCCGGCGCACTGGCTCGGCCCCGGCTGCCACGACCGACTGGACCGCAAACTGAGCCACCTGGCCGAACACCAACTGCCGATCTCGGCCCGCGCGGAAAGCCGCGACGCCCTCGCGAGTCTTGGCCTGGATCAGGTGCAGGCGCGCTTGTGGCTGGGCGGTTACTTGCTCTATCCCTGGCCCGCCCACGCCGACTCTCCCCACGGCGCGCACCCGCAGCACCTGCGCGGACGCTGGCTGCATCAGCGTGACTGGCCGGCATTCCATGCCAGCCACGCCGACGGGCGCTGGCAACTGCTGCCCCGCCAGGCATGGCTGGGACCGGCCCGGGTTGCGACGGAAGAACTGTGGAGCGAGGAGCGCCTCCAGCTCTGGCTCGCGGCCCTTGACCCATTGGCCCAAGCCCAGTTGCTGGTGCGCCTGGAGCCGGGGGACGACGGTGACTGGCAGGAAGCCGAGCGTTTGTTCCTGGTTGCGGATCGCTGGCCCGACCTGCCCGAAACCTTGACCCAGACGCCTTGACCACGGCTTTATTTGCCGACTTCGCCTATCGCAATGCCGCGCAGCGATTAGAGTTGAAGATCAGCGCCAGCAAGAGCGCACTCCCTGACCTGACGAGGAATCCCCATGACCCTGACCAATACGCGAGAGCGCTACGGCAGCCTGTCCATCGCCCTGCACTGGCTGATGCTGGTGCTGCTGGCCGCGGTGTACGCCTGCATCGAATTACGCGGCCTGTTCCCCAAGGACAGCGCCGAGCGGGAACTGATGAAAACCCTGCACTTCATGCTCGGCCTGACCGTGTTCGTGCTGGTCTGGTTGCGGCTGGCCCTGCGGCTGATCCGCCCGACACCGCGCATCATCCCCGCCCCGCCCGCCTGGCAGACCGGCCTGGCGCACCTGCTGCACGCGGTGCTGTACGCGCTGATGATCGGCTTGCCGCTGGCCGGCTGGACCATTCTCAGCGCCGCCGACAAGCCGATCCCCTTCTATGGCCTCGACCTGCCCGCGCTGGTGGCGCCGGACAAGGACCTGGCGCGCTTCGTCAAAGGCTGGCATGAGTGGTTTGGCGCGCTGGGCTACTGGCTGGTGGGGCTGCACGCGGTGGCCGGGCTGTATCACCACTATGTGCGCAAGGACAATACGTTGCAGCGGATGCTGCCGGCCAAGGACTAGGCGAAACCGCGTCGGCCCTGCAACCCGCCAGTATGGACAACGATCAACCGGGTGCCCGCGTCAAAGGCCCCGGTTTCCACCCGCTGCTTCAGCGCCAGCAGCGCTTTTCCGGTGTATACCGGCTCCAGCGGCACGCCAGACTCGGCCTCGCTTTGATCGATGAAGGCCAATAATTCATCGTCAACCTTGGCGAAGCCGCCGCGGCTGGCGTCGTGCAGGTGATAGCCGGCGAGGCTGCCGGTCAATGCCGGCACGCCCTCTTCCACGCCATATCCCGCTGGTACGGCCAGAGCGCCATGCACCGGATGAGCACCCTCTTCCGCCAGCACCAACCCGGCCAGGGTGGTGCCGGTACCGACCGCCAGCCACCAGGCGTCGTAGTCGCTCCAGCCGAGTGCCGGCAATTGCGCCCGTGCCTGCTCGACGATAAGCGCGCAGCCACTGGCGCCCACTACACCGCCGCCGCCCTCCGGCACACAATGCCAGCCGGGGTAGCGCGCTTGCCAGGGCTGCCAGAAGTCCGGTTCGTTGCGGGCGCGATAGCCGCCATAACCGAGCCAATGCAACTGCATGCCGAATGCTTCGAGGTCACGGGTGGTGGGGGTGTCTTGCGGGTGACCGCGCAGCAGACCGGCAGTGGCGAAGCCGAAACGCTGACCGGCTGCGGCCAGGGCGTGAAGGTGATTGGAGTGATTGCCGCCGAGGCTGATGATCCCCGGCGCGCCGCTGCTGCGGGCGATTCGCAGGTGTTCGAGCAGCTTGAACCACTTGTTGCCGCTGATCATGGGGTCGATCAGGTCGAGGCGCAGGACGGCGGCCTGGATACCGGCTTTGGTTATCCAGGGCAGAGAAAGAAGTTGTAGAGGAGCTTGGGGGAGATTGAGCATGCCGCCGATTCTACAGGCGGCATCTGCCGCGAGGGAGCAACTGTCTTGCTCGAAATCTGAACGTTTGCTCGCGCCCCTGTGGGAGTGGCTTCAGCCGCGAACGGCGGCGAAGCCGTCGTAAAACCTGAATCCCCGGGCAGGCTGATACACCTCGGAGGCCGCTGCGCGGCCAATCGCGGCTCAAGCCGCTCCTACAAGGTCTTGTGTCAGGCAATAAGCCCGTGCATGACTGCGGATGGGAGCGGCACCCGGCCAACTCCCACAGGGCAAGCTGCCCGTCAGAGCTCAGCGGCCAACCGCGAACCCTGGTTGATCGCGCGTTTGGCATCCAGCTCCGCCGCCACGTCCGCGCCGCCGATCAGGTGCACCGACTGCCCCGCTGCCACCAGGCCGTCATGCAGTTCCCGCAGCGGATCCTGCCCAGCGCAGATAACCACGTTATCCACCGGCAGCACCTGCGGCTCACCTTCGCCAATGCGGATGTGCAGGCCGGCATCATCGATCCCCAGATAATCAACGCTGTTGAGCATCTGCACCTGCTTGTTCTTCAACCCGGTACGGTGAATCCAGCCGGTGGTCTTGCCGAGGCCGTCGCCGACCTTGGTTTTCTTGCGTTGCAGCAGGTACACCTGGCGCGCCGGCGCATGCGGCGCGGGCTTGATTCCGGCGACACCACCGCGGGCTTCCAGGCCGGTATCGATGCCCCATTCCTTCCAGAACGCTTCGCGGTCCTGGCTGGTGGCAACGCCCTCGTGAACGAGGAATTCGGAGACGTCGAAGCCGATGCCGCCTGCGCCGATCACCGCTACGCGCTGCCCCACCGGTTTGCGCTCCAGCAGCACGTCGAGGTAGTTCAGCACCTTGGGATGCTCGATGCCGGGAATCGCCGGCAGGCGCGGGACGATACCGGTGGCGAGGATGATTTCGTCGTAACCGCCGGCTGCCAGTTGCGCCGCGTCGACCCGGGTGTTCAGGCACAGCTCGACGCCGGTGGTCTGCAATTTGCGACCGAAGTAGCGCAGGGTCTCGTAGAACTCTTCCTTGCCCGGCACGCGCTTGGCGACGTTGAACTGGCCGCCGATCTGGCCCGCGGCATCGAACAGCACCACCTGGTGGCCGCGCTCGGCCGCCACGGTCGCCGCCGCCAGGCCCGCCGGGCCGGCGCCGACCACGGCAATGCGCTTGACCCGGGTCACCGGCAGGTAGTTGAGCTCGGTTTCATGGCAGGCGCGCGGGTTGACCAGGCAAGTGGTCAGTTTGCCGCCGAAGGTGTGGTCCAGGCAGGCCTGGTTGCAGCCGATGCAGGTGTTGATTTCATCGCCGCGTCCCGCCGCCGCCTTGTTGACGAACTCCGGGTCGGCCAGGAACGGCCGGGCCATCGAGACCATGTCGGCATCGCCCTCGGCCAGCACTTGCTCGGCGACTTCCGGGGTGTTGATGCGGTTGGTGGTGATCAGCGGAATCTTCACCGCGCCACGCAGCTTGGCGGTGACCTTGCTGAAGGCCGCACGCGGCACTTTGGTGGCGATGGTCGGGATACGCGCTTCGTGCCAGCCGATACCGGTGTTGATAATCGTGGCGCCGGCCTTTTCGACAGCCTGGGCCAATTGCACGATTTCCTCCCAGTTGCTGCCGCCTTCCACCAGGTCGAGCATCGACAGGCGGAAGATGATGATGAAGTTCGGGCCTACCGCCTCGCGCACACGGCGGACGATCTCCACCGCCAGGCGCATGCGGTTCTCGTAGCTGCCACCCCAGCGGTCGGTACGGTGGTTGGTGTGGGCGGCGAGGAACTGGTTGATGAAGTAGCCTTCCGATCCCATGATCTCGACGCCGTCGTAGCCGGCGCTCTGGGCCAGTTGCGCGCAGTTGACGAAGTCGGCGATCTGCTTCTCGATGCCCTCTTCGTCGAGTTCCTTGGGCTTGAACGGGTTGATCGGCGCCTGGATGGCGCTCGGCGCGACCTGCTTGGGGCTGTAGGCGTAGCGGCCGGCGTGGAGGATCTGCAGGCAGATCTTGCCGCCCGCCTCGTGCACCGCTTCGGTGACGATGCGGTGCTTCTCGGCTTCTTCCGGGGTGCTCAGCTTGGCCGCACCGGAATACACGCCGCCTTCCACGTTAGGACCGATGCCGCCGGTCACCATCAGGCCGACGCCACCACGGGCGCGCTCGGCGAAATAGGCCGCCATGCGCTCGAAACCATCGGGCTTTTCTTCAAGGCCGGTGTGCATCGAGCCCATCAGGGTGCGGTTACGCAGGGTGGTGAAGCCGAGGTCCAGAGGAGCGAGCAGGTGCGGGTAGTGAGCGGCGGTCATGGTGGTCTCCACAAGCGAATCACGGAATGCAGGGCCTCGTCGTGCGAACCGCGGGCCCTGTCGGTTTGTATGGAGCCGACATTAAAGGGCACCCCGTCGGCGCTCAATGACCGAAAGTGACAAGTTATTGATCCAACTGCACCGGGGCGACTAACCTAGTGTCCGAATTCTTACCCGGCCTTGTCCGCCACATGCGAAAACTTCTGTCAGGCGCCCTGGCGCTTGTTCTCCTCGCCGCCCTTGGCGGTTATCTGATCTGGGCCGAGCAGCGCCCGGAGGGTCATTACCTGTCCGATCTGCGGATCGAGCTGGCGCTGAGCGAAGGCATCCCCAGCGGCCAGGGCAACCTGCTCGGCATCGAGCCGCTGCTCTACCCCGGTGATTACCAGAACCTCACCCGCCTGCACCGCAAGCTCGCCGCCTACCTGGAGCAAGCGCGGGTCCAGGGCCTGGTCAATGAGCGCACCGTGGTGATCCTGCCCGAGCACATCGGCACCTGGCTCTGGGCCCGTGGCGAGAAAAAAGAGATGTACCAGGTCACCCACCTGCGCGAGGCGCGCCAGTGGCTGGAACTGAGCAACCCGCTGCGCTACGGCCTGGCAATGGTCGCGGCGCAAGGCGACGACCGCCGCGCCGACGCCCACCTGCGGATGAAGGCCGGGCAGATGGCCGCCGATTACCAGCAACTGTTCGGCGGGTTGGCCAAGGAATTCGGCGTGACACTGGTAGCCGGTTCCATCGTGCTACCCGAACCGTACCTGGACCACGGCATCCTGCGAGCCGGTTCCGGCGCCCTGTACAACAGCAGCCTGGTGTTTGCCGGCGACGGTTCCGTACTCGGCCAGCCGCAACGCCAGCAGTACCCGGACAGCAGCACCCGGCGCTTTATCCGGCCGGGCACCGCGTACCCACCGCAAGTCCTGGACACCCCGGCCGGGCGCCTCGGCGTACTGGTCGGCAGCGATGCCTGGTACCCATCCAACTACCAGCAACTGGCGGGCCAGCACGCGCAGATCATCGCCAACCCGGCGTTCGTCGATGGCAGGGGCGTTTGGGCCGGGCCCTGGCGCGGCAACCGCCATCAACCGCTGGCCGCTGACCTGAGCCTCAAGCCGGGCGAAGTCAGCGAGGATCAGGCCTGGTATCGCCTGAGTTCCGACGGCGTACCGGCCGGAGTCGCCAGCCTGAGCGTGTTCCTCCGTGGGCAGTTCTGGGAAGTCCGTGGCGAAGGCCTGGGCTTCGCCAACCTCAATGGCCTTCACCACGCCAGCGCCAGCCATGGCGCGCGGCTGCTGAACCTGTGGCTGTAGGTCCGTGAGCCGCCCACGGGTACGTCTGGGTGACCTTTCGGTCGGCTTTATCCAGAACCTGGAACAGGCCCTGGCCGAACGCGGCCAGGACCCTGCGCCGTTGCTGGAGCGCTATGGCCTGACCCCGCAACGTCTGGCCGAACCCGGCGCACGGCTGTCGATTCCGCGCTACATGCACCTCGGCCACGCCGCCATCGAACAATCCCGCGAGCCGGCGCTGGGTCTGCACATGGGACGCCTGAGCCGGCTGGGCCAGGCGGGCCTGGCCGGCGTGACTGCGGCCCAGGCGCCCAACGTGGGCGAAGCGGCGCGCACATTGCTGCGCTTCGAACCGCTGTACGCGGCCAACTACCGCGGTCAGTCGAGTTTCGAGGAAGACCGTCATGGCGCCTGGCTGCGCTTCTATTCCATCAGCCCGTACAACGCCTACAACCGCTTTGTGGTGGATTCGCTGCTGTCCGGCTGGCTGGCGCAACTTTCGGGCCTGGCCGGCCAGCCGCTGCAGGCCGAGCGGATCGAAATCGAGTTTGATGCCCCGGCCTACGCCGAGAGCTATCAAGCACTCAGCCTGGCGCCGGTGCAGTTTGGCGCCCAGACCAACCAGTTGCGGTTGAGCCGCGCGGTTCTGGACCTGCGCAACCCCGCGCATTGCCCCAGCACCTGGCAGCACCTGCTGCAACTCTGCGAGCAGGAACTGCTGGAGCGCACCCGCATCCGCAGCCTCGGCGAGCGCATCGCCCATTTGCTCGGGCCGCTGCTCAACGGCGGGCGGGAGCCGGACCTGGAAGAAGTGGCGCGGCGCCTGCAACTGCCAACCTGGACACTACGGCGCAAACTCGCCGAAGAAGGCACCCAGTTCCGCGCCATTCTCAACGACACCCGTCGGGACCTGGCCATGAGCTATATCCGTGACACCGAACTGGCGTTTGGCGAGATTGCTTATCTGCTGGGGTTTGCTTCGGCGGAGGCGTTTCAGCGGGCGTTCAAGCGCTGGAGCGGCGTGACGCCGGGGGAGTTTCGGCGGAGTCAGCGGCGGTCGGAAAAGATCAGCGTCTGACGGTTTGGTTTGTGGACTTATCAGATCGAGCGCTGAAAAACTGTCGACATGCGCCTGGTCGCCATTACTCGGCTTCCTGACTGGCGCTTCATGGTCTTCATACAGCCACAAGATATGTAGATACCGATACAGCGATGGTGGTGGTGAAATCGCCGGCGTTATCGCTACGGTTCGCCCTCCCCCCGACAAGCTAACTCCCACAAGGCCCGCAGCCTCGCCCCATCGAATGGATCAGCTTGCTGTTCCCACCCCCAAGGCTCGCTCCACTACTCCGCGACACAAATAAAAAAAGGCCAGTGCAAAAACACTGGCCCTTTCATTTCAATCCCCGCGTCGTGAAGCTCAGGACGCTGTTCAAAGCTCGGTAGCATCATCGGCTGGCTCTGGTGGATCCAGCTCCAATGCTTGGTATTCGAGAAGTTCTTCCTGGTAATCGTCCATTTTCACCTGCTCCGTTTCGGTCTGTTCATCTCTGATTCAAGGTTCACCCTAAAGTGCACCGGTGAAGGAAAAATGACAACATCGTGTAGGAAAATAAACGTAGCAGGTGTTACAGGATTTATCCCCCGGGCTAGAGCGCTGCGGGGGTGTCGCCGCTGGTCGGGGTTTGTGGCGTTTCCGTGGTCGGAACGCTACTGGCGGGAACCGCAGGTTCAGTCACTGCTGGCGCGGCAACCGGCTCGGCGCTGATCGGCGCGGCTTCGGCGGGCGGTGCGATGGGCTGGGAACCTTTGCTGTCATCGACCAGCGGCGCGGCCTGGGTTTCCACCACCGGCGCGGCGACCGGTACGGGCGCGGCTTCCGGCGTGGCGCTCACGGCGGCGGCCTGGGCGGCAGGCGCGGTAGCGGGCATTTCCGGCACACCCAGCTCAACGGCCGGCTTGGTCGGGACAGCGGCTTCAGGCGCGACAGCTTCAGGCACCACGGCCTTCTTCTTCGTCGGCTTGGGCAGGAAGCTTTCCACCAGGGCGAAGTAGCGATCGTAGAACTGGGTCGAGGTCACCGTCTCGCTGGCCACCTTGACCATGGAATCGTCGGACGAGCCGATCGGCATCGATACCGAGCCGAGCACACCGACACCCAGGCTCGCCGAGGTGTTGGATTTCTTCAGCGCGTAGCGGTCCTGCAGGGCGTTGGCGAACATGGTCGAGCGCTGCGCGCCGCTCATGTCGTTGGCGCAGACCACGTTGAAGGTGATCTGCAGGTGGCTGTCACCCGTCTGCTGGAAACTCTTGTTGCCGTTGACCTGGCCTTTGTCGCTGGAGGTGATGATGTAGCCCTGGCTCAGCAGCGCGCGACGGGCGGCTTCGCAGGAGCCGGACTCGCTGACCGGGAAGCTGCGGGAGAAGGTCCCGGAATCATCGAAATTCTCGTGCTCATAGACAGCGGCTTTCTTCGAGGAACAGCCGGCGACACCCGCCAGCACAAGGGCCAGCCCGAGCGCACCGAGGACGGTTGACTTTGACATTGCAAATCCTGGAGGGGAGAAACGGCGCCTATTGTGCAACACATGGCGAGTCACTGAAACCGCCCGTCGGTGAATCAGCGACAGAATTCATCTGTCCGACAGATGGCAGGGCTTCCCGGCCCTTTAAATTTCCCCTGTTGCACCTCGTCCTCTCCCTGATGGCAAAAACCCTCAGCGACCCGAGAGACCACCGCATGACGCTCAACACCGAAAACCTGACCGGGGAAACCCTGCGCATCCTCAAGCCGTACTGGTGGCTGGTGGTGCTCTCCACCGTGCTGGGGATCGTCAGCGGCCTGAGCGTCACCGGCCTGCTGGCCACCCTCAACAACGCCATGACCCAGGACGGCGGGCCGAACGTCAATTCAGCGCTGATGTTTGCCGGTCTGCTGGTGCTCACCCTCGCCTGCTCCACCCTGTCGAGCCTGTTGAGCAACAAGGTCGGCCAGCGGGTCGTGGCCAACCTGCGCCGCGAACTGGCGGCAAAAGTGCTGGTGGCACCCATCGAGCAACTGGAGCGCTATCGCTCGCACCGGCTGATTCCGGTGCTGCTCAATGACGTCACCACCCTGAGCAACTTCGCCCTGTCGGTGGCGCCGATGGTGATTGCCTTTACCGTGACCCTCGGCTGCCTGAGTTACCTGGCATTCCTCTCGTGGCAGATCCTGTTACTGACCCTGGTCACCGTGGCGATCGGCAGCGGCGCGCAGTACCTGGCGCACAAAGCCGGCATGCGCAGCATTGTCGCGGCCCGCGACGGCGAAGACGAATTGCAGAAGCACTACCAGGCACTGTCGGCCGGCGCCAAGGAGCTGCGCATCCAGCGCCGTCGCCGCCAGCACATGCTGGATGAAAAGATCTTCGCTACCACCGAACGCATCTGCACCTCGAACATCCGCGCGGCCAATATCTTCGTCAGCGCCGAGACCTTCGGTTCGATGCTGTTCTTCGCCGTGATCGGTATGGCTGTCGCCTTCCAGGCCCTGTGGCCGGCAGCGGAAAAAACCGTGCTGGGCGGTTTCGTGCTGGTAATGCTCTACATGAAAGGCCCGCTGGAGCGACTGGTCACCGCCATGCCGATCATCTCCCGGGCCAAGATCGCCCTGGGCCGGATCGCGGAACTGTCATGGAAGTTTTCCTCGCCGGAGCCGCACCTGCTGGTCAGCGACCGCCCTTCTGCCCTGCAGAACATGCAGACCCTGGAACTGCGGAACGTGCGCTACGACTACCCGCCGGTGGAAGGCGGCGAGTCCTTCCACCTCGGCCCGATCAACCTGAGCATCAAGCAGGGCGACATCGTGTTCATCGTCGGCGAGAACGGCGGCGGCAAGACCACCCTGATCAAGCTGCTGCTGGGCCTGTACACCCCGCAACAGGGCGAAATCCTGCTCAACGGCGCGGTGCTGCAACCCGAAGAACTGGACGACTACCGGCAGTTGTTCACCACCATCTTCGCCGACTACTACCTGTTCGACGATCCGCTGCCGGGAGATGCACCACTGACCGGCGATGCCGCGAAATACCTGGAGCGCCTGGATATCGCCCACAAAGTCAGCATCCGCGACGGCGCCTTCACCACCACCGACCTGTCCACCGGCCAGCGCAAGCGCCTGGCGCTGATCAGCGCCTGGCTGGACGAGCGTCAGTTGCTGGTGTTCGACGAATGGGCCGCCGACCAGGACCCGGCCTTCCGCCGAGTGTTCTACACGGAGCTGCTGCCGGAGCTGAAACAGCAGGGCAAGACCATCATCGTCATCTCCCACGATGACCGGTATTTCCCGGTTGCTGATCAACTGGTGCGGATGGAAGGCGGACGGATCAGGGTCGAGCAGGTGCAAGAGCAGGCAATGCCAGCCTGACAACTGCTGCTAACCTGCCGCACGCGCCTTTCAGACCGGTTGCCGGAGGGGGTGGTGGTAGGCAAGTGCCATCACATGCCAGAATGTGATACTCCACACAAATGGATATCATTTTCTTTGGCATCCCGACCCTCTTCATCCTCTTCCGCGTTACTGCTGAAGCTTGTCCTGCGGGTAAGGAAACCCGCCCTGACAGCCGCCGTTGCGCTCCTTGCCCTGTCGCAGAACAGTCAGGTTCGCGCTGCGGAAAAGGACTTCAACATTCCCGCGCAACCCTTGTGGAGTGCCCTGCAGGAGTGGGGCCGGCAAAGTGACCTGCAAGTGCTGGTCAACCCGGAGCAGATCCAGGGTGACGTCAGCCCGGCGGTGCGCGGTCGCTATTCGCCCGAACAGGCCGCCCGCCTGCTGCTGAAAAACAGCAACCTCGACTACAGCCTGCAGGGTGACACCCTGACCTTGGGCACGGTCGCAAGCCCCGCGGTGCTGGACATGGCGCCCACGTCAATCAGCGCCAAGCCGCTGGATGCCACCAGCGAATTCACCGGGTCATATGCCGCCTCCGCGGTGACCATTGGCAAATCGACACAAACCCTGCGGGAAACCCCTCAGTCGGTGACCGTCATGACCCGCCAACTGATGGACGACCGCCACCTCACCAGCCTCGACCAAGTGCTGGCGCAGACACCGGGAATGACCTTCGGGCAGCGTAATTTCGGCTCTCACCTCTACCAGTCACGCGGGTTCGTACTGGGGGACGAGAGTTACCTGATGGACGGGATTTCCGGCCAGGCCTACAACATCACCGCCTGGCTGCCGGTTGACATGGCCATCTATGACCGGGTGGAAGTGCTACGCGGCGCCTCGGGACTGCTTATCGGCCCCGGCAACCCGGGCGGCGCGGTGAACCTGGTGCGCAAGCGCCCCACCGCCGAACCACGGCTCACGGTCATGGCCCGCGCCGGCTCATGGGATGACTACCGGCTCGACCTGGATGGCAGCGGCAAGCTCAACGAAGAAGGCACCCTGCGCGGGCGCTTCATCACCGCCTACGGGGACAAGGGCTCCTACATCGATGAGAAGAAATCCACGCAGCCGCTGCTGTACGGCATCGTTGACGCCGACCTGGACGACGACACCGTCCTGACCGGCAGCCTTCGCTACCAGTCCGGCCAATTCAAGGGCTACTCGATCTACGGACTGCCGCGCTACAAGGACGGCAGTTCCCTGGACATCTCCCGCTCCACCGCGCTGGTTCAGGACTGGAACGAGCATGAAGCCGAGGTCACCGAGGCCTTCACCGAACTCACCCATCGCTTCAACGACGACTGGAGCGCCACGACCTCGGTGATCCACTCCAAGGGCAGCTTCAACCTGGCAGTGGCATATGCCCGCGGTGCGGTGGACCCGGTCACGCAAAGCGGAACCGCGTTCAGGGGCGTTGAATTCCGCCACACCGACATCGACAGCACCGGCGTGGACAGCCATGTGGAAGGTCACTTCGAGTGGTTCGACCTGCCGCAGCAAATCACCCTCGGCGCCAACTGGTCCAGGCAGGACGTGCTGGAAAAACGCGTACCGGTGGCCGTGAACATTCCTGTGGATATCTTCGACGTCGATCACCATGCCTTCGCCAGGCCGGCGCGCCCCGCCTGGACTTCGATCAACCAGTCGGTTGACCAGCGCAGCGGTGTCTACACCAACGCCCGCCTGCACCTTGCCGAACCCCTGACCCTGGTGCTGGGCGCGCGGCTCAGTTGGTACAAGTACGACTTCAACTACAAGCTTGCCAGCGGCGATTTCACCGCGCGCCAGGACCACCGGCTGACGCCCTTCGCGGGCCTGATCTACGACATTGACGAGCAGTGGTCCTGGTACGCCAGCTACGCCGACATCTATCAGCCGCAAAGCGTCTACCGCACCTCCAGCGGCTCGACCCTCGACCCGGCAGTGGGCACCAACTATGAAACCGGGATCAAGGGCGAACTGCTGGACAAGCGGCTGAACCTCTCCCTGGCGCTGTTCTATATCCACCAGGACGACGTGGCCGCCCTCGACACGACCAGCCTCGACAAGTGCCTGACCAACGACCCCACGGGCACCTGCTACGTCAATGGCACCACCCAACGCAGCCGCGGCGTCGACTTCGAAGTCAGCGGTGAAGTCCTGTCGGGGCTGCAGGTGCTGGCGGGCTACACGTTCAACATGACCCGCAGCAGTGCCGGCGGGCCGGTCTCCAACGAAACCCCGAAACACCTGGCACGGCTGACCACCCGCTACACCCTGCCCGGCGATTGGAACCGGCTGACCGTGGGTGCCGGCGTCTCGGCCCAGTCCGGTTACTCCTGGAACAACAGCCCGGGCCAGAACTACGGCTCACCAGGGCGGGCGATCTGGGATGCGCGGGTGTCATGGAAACTGGACGAGCACTGGACCATCGGCCTGAGCGGGGAAAACCTGCTGGACCGCAAGTACTACTACTCGGCCAATGCCCTCGACCGCGGCAATCTGTTCGGCGACCCACGCAGCTACATGGCCACCCTGCGCGGCGATTTCTGAGCCGCGCGACACCGCCCTCCCCCCGCTTCCAGACCTGTTGGCGCCCGCACACGGGCGCTTCCGCGCGCCAGTAAAAAAGCGCCATAAAAACGGCGAACCTCCGTAAACGCGCAGATTTGCCGCGATTTTTCGCGATCTGCGAGAAAGTGAAAATTCCGTTAAATCCGCGCAGGTGCAACTCGTTCTCTTCAACGACGAAACGCGCTCGACCTCTAGAAAAGTGCCAAGGCCTCGGCCTGCCTGCAGAGCACTTCCTGCCAACGAGCCGCTGCCGCGACGGCCGTCGCCCATCCCGACACACAACCATTAGAACGAGTTTTCCTTCCATGCACACACCGCCTCGACTTACGCCACTGAGCAAAGCCCTGCTGCTGAGCCGTGCCTTGCGCGCCAAGCCTTCGCTCGCCGCAATCGGCATGGCACTCACCCTGCCGATCGCCGCCCAGGTACAGGCTCAGGAAGTGGAGTTCAACATCCCGGCACAGCCATTGGCGGGTGCCTTGAGTGAGTTGGGGCGTCAAGCCAATCTGCAGGTGCTGTTCAGCACTGAAGACGTGCGTGGCAAGACCGGCAGCGCAGTGCATGGCCGCCTGACCCCGCAACAGGCCGCCGGCAAACTGCTCGGTGGCTCGGGGCTGTCCTACAGTGTGCAGGGCGACACCCTGACCCTGGCCGCCAGTGATTCGTCGGCGTCGGTCAACCTGGCCCCGACCTCGATCAACTCCCACGCCCTGGGCACTACCACCGAGAACACCGGTTCCTACACCACCGGCGCCGTGACCATTGGCAAAGGCGCGCACTCGCTGCGGGAAACCCCGCAGTCGGTGTCGATCATCACCCGCAAACTGATGGACGACAAAAACCTCAACACCCTGGACCAGGTGCTCGCGAAGACCCCGGGCCTGTCGTTCACCCAGCGCAACTTCGGCTCGCACCAGTACCAGTCCCGCGGCTTCGTGCTGGGCGAAGAAGCCTTCATGATGGACGGCATTCCCGGCCAGACCTACAACCTGACCGGCTGGATGCCGCTGGACATGGCTTTCTACGACCGCGTCGAAGTCCTGCGCGGCGCCTCCGGCCTGCTGGTCGGCGCTGGCAGCCCGGGCGGTGCGATCAACCTGGTGCGCAAGCGTCCGACCTCGGAACCGCAGTTCTCCATCACCACCCGAGCCGGTTCCTGGGACAACTACCGCATGGACCTGGACGGCAGCGGCCGCCTCAACGACGAAGGCACCCTGCGCGGTCGCGTGGTCGCCGCCTACGAGGACCGCGGCACTTACCTGGATGGCCAGGAAACCCAGACGCCGCTGTTCTACGGCATCGTCGAAGGCGACCTGTCGGAAGACACCACCGTGGCGCTGAGCGTGCGTCGTCAGAAAAGCAATATGAACGGCTACTCCATCTACGACCTGCCGCGCTACAACAACGGCAACTCGCTGGACATCTCCCGTTCCACCACCCTCAGTCAGAACTGGGCCTACAAGGACAGCGAAACCGACGAAGCCTTCGCCGAACTCACCCACCGCTTCAACGACAACTGGACCAGCAAGACCACGCTGATCCATACCGAAGGTGATTTCGCCTCGGTCGTCCCTTATGCCCAGGCCTTGGGCTCACCGATCGGCATCAACCCGATCACCAATGCCGGCGCCACCTGGCGGGGCGTGGAATTCCGCGACGTCAGCATGAAAGGCAATGGCGTCGACAGCTTCGTGGAAGGCAACTTCGATGCCTTCGGCCTGACGCACGAGGTCACGGTGGGCGCCAGTTGGTCGAAGCAGACCGTCGGCACCAAACGCGGTGTGGTCACCGCTGGCATCGTCAACACCCCGGTCAACGTGTTTGACGTGAACCATAATGCCTTGATCAAACCGGCACGCCCGGCCTGGTCGCAAATCAACGAATCCACCGAAGAACGCAAAGGCATCTTCGCCAACACCCGCATCCACCTGAGCGAGCCGTTGAGCCTGATCCTGGGTACCCGTCTGAGCTGGTACAACTACGACTACAACGACAAGATCGGTACCGGTGACTACGAGAACAAACAGACCCGTGAGTTCACCCCGTTCGCCGGCCTGATCTATGACATCAACGAAAACTGGTCCTGGTATGCCAGCTACGCCGATATCTTCAAGCCCCAGGCCAACTACCGCAGCGTGAGTGGCTCGCCACTGGATCCGGCCGTCGGTACCAACTATGAAACCGGGATCAAGGGCGAACTGTTCGACAAGCAACTGAACGTGTCGATGGCGCTGTTCTACATCAAGCAGGAAGACGTACTCGGCGAAGACGTCGCCAACCGCGGCCGCTGCCCGTCCAACGACGCGGCCGGTACTTGCTACTTCAACGTCACCACCCAGCGCAGCAAGGGCGTCGACCTTGAAGCCAGCGGTGAAGTCTTGCCGGGCCTGCAAGTCATGGGTGGCTACACCTACAACATGACCAGCAGCAGCTCCGCATCGCCGCTGACCACCGATACCCCCAAACACATCGCGCGCGTGAGCACGATGTACACCCTGCCCGCCGAGTGGAACCGCGTGTCCGCGGGTGTTGGCGTTTCCGCCCAGTCGGGCTTCAGCAACAAGACCAACGGCGTGGAATTCGGAGACGGTGGCCGGGCCATCTGGGACGCACGCGTCGCCTACAAGCTCGACGAGCACTGGAGCGTCGCGGTCAACGGCGAAAACCTGTTCGACCGCCGCTACTACATCTCCGCCCCGGCACTGGACCGCGGGAATATCTTCGGCGCACCGCGCAGCTACATGCTGACCCTGCGCGGAGATTTCTGATCGGTTACTGACTGACGCGTGACAAAGGAAAGGCCAGTCGGGTTACCGACTGGCCTTTTTTGGTTCTTCACGGAATACAGGGGAGCTTTGGGCTTGGGTGCTCTGAGCTTATCCGTTCGATGTGGCGAGGCCGCCGGCCCCTTTCGCCTTTACGGCGAGTCCATTTTGTCTTGGCAAATTAGACGAAAACCGCTGGCTCCTGCATCCGGCCCTACGCTGCGCTCCGGGTCCCCTCCCTCCGGTGCCTTTCGGAGGCCACGCGGCCTTCTGACGCCGCAATCTGTGGCGTCTGAACTTGCGTGCATCAAGAGCAACAGCAAAAGCAAATCAGTGGCCCACAAAAACGGCTAGCACCGCGCCCCCTGTGGGAGCCGGCTTGCCGGCGATGCGCCGCATGGGCGGCGCTCGATCTTGAGAGCAGCGAAAAACTGTCGGCTGGTGCCTCACACCACTCACTCAACCCCCTCCAACCGCCGCATCAAGCTCTCCAGCAATGCCGGACTCAAGATCACGTCATCATGCTTCTGCCCCTGCAGCGTCTCGGACCACAGTCCACTCACCGCACAACCGCCACGCAACAAAGCCTCGTCGGCCTCGACCTGCCCGGCATTCCTGCTCGCCCCTGCCCACCAGCACTGCGGCACGACCTTCAGCGGCTTCAAGGCGAATGAGCGGGCCAGGGCCATGTTCACGCCGAGCAGTTGATAGCCACCGGCAATCTCGGCCTGTACGGCGATATCCCGGTGCACGGCGCGCAGCGCCTCGGGGGCCGCGCCGCTCTGTTCGGCGACCCGGTCAATCACCCAGTCGGCAGCCTCCGGCGAGTCGGAAAAACGCGCCGTCGCTTCGTCGATCAAGCCCAGCACCGTCTGTTCGCCAATGCCTGGAGCAAAGGCCAACAGGCTCTTCACCAGGCCATCCCACGGACCTTCAGGCTTCGCCTCGACAGGCGCTTCAACCTGCGCAACGGCTTCGCTCGCCTCCGTCGGCAGGAAAGTGTCGATCAGCCCCAGGAAGCCGACCGTCTCCCCCGCCGACTCCAGCGCGTGCGCCACATCCATCGCCAGCGCACCACCCAAAGACCACCCCAGCAAGTGATAGGGACCGCTGGGCCGGGCTTGCCTGATCTGCTCGACGTAGTACGCCACCATCCCGTCCCAGGAGGTTTCGAACCAGCCCGGCACCACATGGCTCTTGTTGACCACCCCCAGCACGCTGCGCTGACCGCTCAAATGCCCGGCCAGCGGGTAGTAAGCGTAGGTGCCGCCACCGCCCGGCGGCAGGCAGAACAGCGGGGCCTTGTCGCTGCCAGCGCTGTTCATGCTGATCACCGGCTTGCTCACCCGGCGCTCCCCCGCGTTGACGAAGTCCGCCAGTTCTTCGAAGGTTTCCAGCAGAAGAAAATCATGCAGGCTGATGCTGAGGGAGAACGCTTCGCGGATCCTGCCGACGACGCTGATCACCAACAACGAATGCCCGCCCAGGGCAAAGAAGTTGTCCTTGAGGCCGACCCGCTCGACCTTCAGCACATCAGCCCAGATCTGCGCCAGACGCCGCTCGCGCTCGGTGCGCGGCGCTTCATAAACGGCCTGGGCCTGACTGGCATCGGGTTTCGGCAGGGCCTTGCGGTCCAGTTTGCCGTTGGGGGTCTGCGGCATCTTGTCCAGCCACACCAAGTGGCTTGGCACCATGTAGTCCGGCAGGCTGGCCTTGAGATGGGCCTTGAGTTCGGCGCGCAACGCGTCGGTGCTGGCACTGCTGTCACTGGCGACCAGCCACGCAGCCAGTTGCTTGATACCGTCCACGTCGATATCGATCACCACCGCTTCGTGCACCGCCGGGTGCTCCAGCAGCCGCGCCTCGATCTCGCCCAGTTCGATACGGAAGCCGCGAATCTTCACTTGATGGTCGAGACGTCCGGCGTACTCGATCACGCCATCGGCGTGGTAACGCGCCAGGTCGCCGGTGCGGTACAGGCGGCCGCCATTGCTGGAGAACGGATCAGGGATAAAGCGCTCCGCGGTTAACGATGGGCGCTGGTGATAACCACGGGCCAGGCCGTCGCCGCCGATCAGCAACTCGCCACGGGCACCCACCGGCAGCACGTCGATATCGTCGCTGATGATATGCAGCGTGGTGTTGGCCAGTGGCTTGCCCAGCCACACGTCGTCGGCGCGGGTCAGGTAATGGCGCGCCGACCAGATGGTGGTTTCGGTCGGACCGTAGACGTTCCATACATGCCCGGCCTGATCGATCAGGCGCTGGGCCAGTTCGGCACTCAGGGCTTCGCCGCCGCAAAGAATGGTCTTCCCGTTGAGCGTACCGGCCGGTGCCGCGTCGAGGATCATTCGCCAGCTCGATGGCGTGGCCTGGATCACCGTCACGTTCTGCTTGTCGATCACGTTCAGCAGCGCTTGCGGGTCCTTGTTCTGGTGCGTGCTCAGCAGCACCACCGCGGCGCCGCGAATCAGCGGCAGGTACAGCTCAAGACCGGCGATATCGAAGGACAGCGAGGTCAGTTGCAGGACCCGATCTTCGCCCGTCATGCCCGGCTTCTCACCCATGCTGCACAGGAAGTTGACCAAAGCCTGATGGTGAATGGTCACGCCCTTGGGCAGACCGGTGGAACCGGAGGTGTAGATCGCGTAAGCCAGATTGTCCGGGCCAGCGAGTACAGGCAGGTTGTCCTGGCTGTAGCCATCCAGCCAGTCCCCGTCCTGGTCCAGGCACAGGTTGGCGATGCCGGCCGGGACCGGCAGTTGCGCCAGCAGCGCGGACTGGGTCAGCAGCAGTTTCAGGCCGCTGTCCTCCATCATGTAGGCCAGGCGATCCCGCGGGAAATCCGGGTCCAGCGGCACATAGGCGCCGCCCGCCTTGAGGATCGCCAGCAGGCCGACCACCATCTCCAGCGAACGCTCCAGCGCCACGCCCACCAGCACGTCCGGGCCCACGCCCAGCTCGCGCAGCTTGTGGGCCAGTTGATTGGCGCGGGTGTTCAGTTGTGCATACGTCAGGGACGCATCACCGAGCACCAGCGCGGTAGCGTCCGGCGTCGCCAGCACCTGGGCTTCGAACAGCGCCGGCAGGCACTGCTCACGGGGATACTCGGCCTCGCTGCGGTTCCACTCGACGAGAATCTGCTGGTGCTCGGCGGCATCCAGCAGCGGCAAGGCCGCGACCCGCCGGCCGGCATCGACGCAGATGCCTTGCAGCAGATTGCGCCAGTGGCGGGCGAAGCGTTCGATGGTCGTGGCGTCGAACAGCGCGGTGGCATAAGTGATCGCCGCGCCGACACCGTTCTCGTGCTCCAGCGTCTCCAGGGTCAGGTCGAACTGCGCGGTCTGCGACGACGACGCCAGCTTCTCGACGCTCAACCCCGGCAAGGTGCGACCCTGTCCGGAATTGCGCGTCTGGTGGTTGAACATCACCTGGAACAGCGGGCTGCGGCCCAGGTCGCGCTCCGGCTGCAACGCCTGCACCAGTTGCTCGAACGGCAGGTCCTGATGAGCCTGGGCCTGCACGGCGGTGTGCTTCACCTGTTGCAGCAACTGATTGAAAGTGGTGTCGAAAGCGAACTCGGCCTTGAGCACCTGAGTGTTGACGAAGAGGCCGAGCAGCCCTTCGGTTTCCGCACGATTGCGGTTGGCAGTGGGCACGCCCACGCGCACGTCCGCCTGGCCGCTGTAGCGATGCAGCAAGGTCTGGAACGACGCCAGCAACAGCATGAACAACGTCACCCCGTGCTGCCGCGCCACCTCCTTCAAGGCCTGCGCCAGATCAGGCGCCAGCTCGATATCGAAGCGCGCACCGGCATGGCGCTGTACCAGCGGCCGCGGCCGGTCCGTCGGCAACTCCAGCACCGGCTGCTCGCCGCCCAGTTGCGCGGTCCAGTAGCCCAACTGGCGCTCCTGCTCGCCGGCTTCCATCCAGTTGCGTTGCCAGATCGCGTAGTCGGCGTACTGGATCGGCAACCCCGGCAAGTGCACGGGTTCGCCGCGGCTGTGACCGGCATACAGGCGCACCAGCTCATCAACCATGATCGGCATCGACCAGCCATCGGACACGATATGGTGCTGCACCAGGGTCAGGACATGCTCCTCCTCGCCGAGGCGCAGCAACCTGACCCGCAGCAATGGGCCTTGTTCGAGATCGAAAGGTCGGCGCAGTTCCTCGGTGACCCGTGCCTCCAGGTCGGCGGCGGC
This sequence comes from Pseudomonas sp. 5P_5.1_Bac1, assembly GCF_025466015.1. Classification (NCBI taxonomy): domain Bacteria; kingdom Pseudomonadati; phylum Pseudomonadota; class Gammaproteobacteria; order Pseudomonadales; family Pseudomonadaceae; genus Pseudomonas; species Pseudomonas sp. 5P_5.1_Bac1. The sequence goes on from NZ_JANLNX010000115.1 coordinate 213,403, forward strand.
CAGCGGCTCCACCGCCAACAGGAAAGGCGACGCCGGATGCACGATCTGCACCGCGGTGTCGCCATCCTGCCGGAAGCAGGTGCGCAGGGTTTCATGGCGGGCAATCAGGGCGCCGAACGCGGCTTCCAGCGCCTGGATATCCAGTTGCCCCTTGAGTCGCAGCGCCACCGGAATGTTGTAGGCGGCGCTGTGCGGCTCCAGTTGCCAGAGAAACCACTGACGCTGTTGAGCGTAGGAAAGTGCCGAGCTGGCTTCGACCTCCCGTTTGAAAATCGGGGTGACGCCATACAAATTCACCCCTTGCCGCTTGAGCAGCACCGCCAACGCTTTGCGTTCCCGGGCAGACAGCGATTTCACAGAGTCGAGCAGCTCTTGCACGTTGGGTCTCCTGCTAAGCGATCAAGTTATCGATTTCCTCTGCACTAAGACGTTTGAGTGCCTCCAGGGATTTAGTCAGTTCGTCCTGGGCGCTGCCCGCCTGGCCCTGTTTCTGTTCAACCACCTCGCAAAGATCGGCCAGGGTGCTCTTCTCGAACAGCTCGCGCAGGGCGATTTCGCACTGCAACTGATCACGGATACGCGCCAGCACCTGAACCGCCAGCAACGAATGGCCACCAAGGTCGAAGAAGTCGTCGCTCATGCCGACCTTCTCGACTTTCAGCACGTCGGCCCAGATCGCCGCCAGTTGCTGCTCCAGTTCGGTGACCGGTGCGACATGCGCGGTCTGCGCCTGAGTGCTATCCGGCTGTGGCAGGGCCTTGCGGTCGAGCTTGCCGTTCGGGGTCAGCGGTAATTGGTCGAGGAACAGCCACTGCGTCGGCACCATGAAGGCCGGTAGATCCTTAGCCAGCAGCGCCTTGAGGTCGGCCACGGCGGGCTGATCCTGATCGGCGATGAGGTACGCCACCAACTGCGTGCCGGTGCCATTTTCCTTCGCCAGCACCACCGCCTCGCGGACGGCGGCATGCCGGAGGATCTGCGCTTCGATTTCGCCCAGTTCGATACGCAAGCCGCGAATCTTTACCTGATGGTCGATGCGGCCGAGGTAGTCGATCACGCCGTCGGCTCGGTAGCGCACCAAGTCACCGGTGCGATACAGACGGGCGCCCGGGGTGAACGGATCCGGCACGAAACGTTCGGCGGTCAGGTCGGGACGCTGGTGATAACCACGGGCCAAGGAATCACCGCCGACGTACAGCTCGCCAGCGCTGCCCACCGGGCAGACTTGCAAATTGGCGTCCAGCACATAGGTGCGCACGTTGCTGATCGGTCGGCCAATGGCGGCGATCGCGGTATCAACTGGACCTTCGATCAGCAGACTGCTGGTATCGATGGTCGCTTCGGTCGGACCGTACAGGTTGTAGACCTGGCCGTTCCACTGCTGACGCAGTTGCTCCACCAGCGCCGCGCTCAGGCCCTCGCCACCGAAGGCCAGGGTGCGCAGCGAATCCAGTTGGCCGCCCTTCACTTCCGGCAACAACGCCTGAAGTACCGACGGCGCCAGTTGCAAGATGCTGATGTGGTGCTCGGCCACTTCACTCCAGAGCAACGACAAATCATCGCTCAGCGCCGGGCTGGCGAGCACCAGTTGCGCGCCGTTGAGCAGCGGCAGCCAGAACTCCCAGACCGAGGCGTCGAAGCTGAAGGCGGTCTTTTGCAGGACGCGGTCATGCGGCGCCAGTTTCAGCTCGTTCTGCATCCACAGCATGTGGTTGGTCAGCGCGCCGTGGCGGATTTCCACCCCCTTCGGTCGTCCGGTCGAACCGGAGGTGTAAATGACATAGGCAAGGTTGTCCGCGTGCAGATGAACCTGCGGCGGCGCGATCTCGGTGCTGTCCTGCCAGTCGATCAGCAGGTCCAGCTCCAGGCTCCGTACCTTCTCGCTCACCGGCAATTGCGCCAGCAGCGACGACTGGGTCAGCAACAGGCGAATGCCACTGTCGCGCAGCATGTAGTCCAGACGCTCACGCGGGTACGCCGGGTCCAGCGGCACATAAGCGCCGCCGGCCTTGAGGATCGCCAGCAGGCCGACGACCATTTCCAGGCTGCGCTCCAGCGAAATCCCCACCAGCACGTCCGGGCCCACGCCCAGTTCACGCAGATGATGCGCCAGGCGGTTGGCTTGGCGGTCCAGTTCGGCGTAGCTCAGTTGCCGTTCGCCAAGGATCAGCGCCACAGCCTCTGGCGTGGCCTGCACCTGCGCCTCGATCAGGTCCTGAATCGGTGCGTCGGCAAAGGCCACCGCCGTGTCATTCCAGTCATGCAACAGGTGCTGGCGCTCGGCGTCGTCCAGCAGCGGCAGTTCGCCCAGCAATGCCCGGGCGTCGCTGGCCAGCGCCTGCAACAGGTGTTCGAAATGCCTGGCCAGTTGCGTGATGGCCGGCGCATCGAAATGACCGCGGTCATAACTCATCGACAGCACCAGTCGCTCGCCTGCCTCCACAGCCAGGGTCAGCGGATAGTGGGTCTGCTCCTGCGCGATCACGTTGTCGAACACCAGCGACTGCGGCGATGCCTGTTGCAGCGCTTCGGCGATCGGGTAGTTCTCGAAGACCATGATCGAGTCGAACAGCGACTCGCCACCCCAGCCCGCCCAGCGCTGGACTTCGTACAGCGGCGAATGTTCGTGCTCGCGCAAGGCCAGGTTGAGGGCCTGCACTTGCTGCACCCATTCGCCCACGGTCTGCTCGGCACGCGGGCTGCCCGCCACCGGCAGGGTGTTGATGAACAGACCAAGCTGCTCTTCGACACCCGGCAGGTCCGCCGGACGCCCGGCCACAGTGGCGCCGAAGGTGACGCTGGCCTGGCCGGTGTAGCGTTGCAGCAGCAACATCCACGCCGCTTGCAGCAAGGTGTTGAGGGTCACGCGCTGATCCCGGGCGAACTCGCCCAGACGCGTATTCGCGGCCTCGGCGAAGACATGGCGGTGCTCGCCATGCCCCCGTCCCTGCTCCGCCGCGTGGAAGCACGGCACCAGACGGGTCGGCTCATCCAGCTCAGCCAGTTGTTCGCTCCAGAAGCGTTCGCTGGCCTGGGCATCCTGGCCGTGCAGCCACTGGATGTAATCCTGGTAGCGACCGCGTGGCGCCGGCACCGCTTCGCCGCGGTAGTGCATCAGCACCTCGCCCAGCAGGCGCGAGCTGCTCCAGCCGTCGAGCAGGATATGGTGGCTGGTGTACACCAGATGCCAACTGTCCTCACCGGTGCGCAATAGGGTCAGGCGCAACAGGGCCTCGCGCTCCAGGTCGAAACCACGCTGCTTGTCGGCCTCGGCGTAGGCGGCAAGCGCCGCCGGCAGGTCGACGCGGCCGCGCCAGTCCTGAACTTCGAACGGCACCGCCAGTTGTTTGCGGATCACCTGCAATGGCTGGCCGAAACTGCTGACGAAATTCGCCCGCAGCACGTCATGGCTGTCCACCACCGCCTGCCACGCCGCCTGGAAGCGCGGCACATCGAGGCCGCGCACGTCGGCGCGCATCTGGTTGATGTAGCTGGCGCCTTCTTGCTCGAACAGGCTGTGGAACAGCATGCCCTGCTGCATCGGCGACAGTGGATACAGGTCGGCGATTTCGCCGGCCGCCAGCGGGAACTGGTCCAGTTGCAGTTGGCTCAGGCCGGCCAGCGGGAAGTCCGACGGCGTCACGCCGCCCACGCCAGCGCTGACACAGTGCGCGATCAATCGGGCCAGTTCGTCGGCGTAGTCGTCCGCCAGGCGCTGGATGGTCGCCAGGTCGAACACCTCGCCACTGAAGGTCCAGGCCAGCGACAGTTCGCCGCCGGCGACCTGGCCGTCGATGCTCAGCAGGCTGCCCAGCGGCGCCAGCGGGCTGACGCCCTGGCCACAGCTTTCGCTGGCCGGAACCAGCAGGCCGTCGCTGACACCAGCATCGAACTGGCCGAGGTAGTTGAAGACGATGTTGCCTTGCGCCAGCGCGCCGAGGGTGCGCCGCGCCTGTTCGTCGCCCAGATGACGCAGCACGCCGTAACCGATGCCCTTGTCCGGCACCGCGCGCAGTTGCTCCTTGATCGCCTTGATCGAGTCGGCCAGTTCCAGCGCCGGGGTCAGCTTCACCGGGTACAGGCTGGTGAACCAGCCGACGGTGCGGGTGATGTCCAGGTCGTCGAACAGCTCTTCGCGGCCATGGCCTTCCAGGCGCACCAAGGTCTCGGCGCGACCGGTCCAGCGCGCGATGACTCGCGCCAGCGCGGTCAACAGCAGGTCGTTGATCTGCGTGCGGTAGGCCGCGGGGGCGTCCTGCAGCAATTGGCGAGTCAGCTCGCGGTCGAGTCGCGTCGCGACCGACAGCGCATGCCGTTGCTGCTGGCTGCCGTCGACGCGGTCGCACGGCAGCTCATCGCTGACGCCTTGCAACTGCGCCTGCCACCAGCCCAGTTGCGCCGCCAGCGCCGGGCTGCCGGCATGGCGTTGCAACTGCTCGGCCCAGTGCTTGAACGAGCTGGTCTTGCGTGGCAAGGCCAGCGCCGCGCCGCTCGCCAGGGCGGTATAGGCGTTCTGCAAGTCTTCCAGCAGGATCCGCCAGGACACGCCGTCCACCACCAGGTGATGGATCACCAGCAGCAGGCGCTGCTCGCCCTCGGGCAGGTTGACCAACAGCGCGCGCAGCAGCGGACCGTTTTGCAGATCGAGGCTGCGTTGGGCGTCATCGGCCAGTGCGCTCAATTGATCGCGGCTGGACAGTTGGCGCACCCACAACGACTCGGTGGCCTGCGCCTGGAAATACGCGCCGTCACGGCTGAAGCGCGCCCGCAGGACATCGTGCTGAGCCAGCACGGCCTGCAACGCCGCCGCCAGCACATCAGCCTGCAACGCTTCACGCGGCGCCAGCATCAGCGCCTGGTTCCACTGGTGCGGTTGCGGAATCTCGCTGTCGAAGAACCAGCGCTGGATCGGCGTCAACGGCGCCTCACCGATAACCGGCCCCTGCTCGGCCTGCACCGCCGAAGCA
>NZ_JANLNX010000002.1:0-715 GCF_025466015.1 Pseudomonas sp. 5P_5.1_Bac1
CGAGATGTACATATTGCAGGTCCGACGTATGGCGGGAAAAATACTCCTGCTCAGATTCAGCAAGATGCAGCGGACCTGTGCGGTGCAGTTTGTCGTGACACAGAAGCTTTGCGGGCAAATCTGAACAGTCGAGGTTATGATTCGAAGTTAGTAGATGAAACTGTTCAAAAAATAGTTGAAAGAAATCGCAATACGGGGGTTATTAAATAATGAACACTTTGTCGGATTTTGTTCGGGCTCTTGGTCAGGATGAAAACGGGGAAATAGTCACCGACTTATGTCGAAAAGTCGGAGAATTGCCAGCCGTTTCGGAAACCCCGGATAACTATAATGACCCGGAAGGTAAGACAAAATTTTATAAGTTTATTAAATCTGGTATAGAGATTGGGTTTCGTTCGGGAAAATTAAATCACATTCATTTTTTTGTGCAGCCTCACGAAGGTTATTCGGCATATACGGAAGATGTGCTTGGTCGTATAGCTCAAGCATGGTGTGTTCAAGATGTTATTGCAGAGCTAGGATCACCTAGCAAAGAGGCCCCAGGTAGAGTCGATGTGTTAATCGGCTATGTACAGCAGTGGCTAAAGTATGAGTTTAAGACGTACGCTCTACGCATGGAGTTTTCGAAAGATGGACGCTTGTGGAAAGCGACGCTAATATCAAGTTGATCGCTTTAAGCGTAGCAATGGATTAGATGTTTGTGTGATTTTTAGAT
>NZ_JANLNX010000072.1:0-677 GCF_025466015.1 Pseudomonas sp. 5P_5.1_Bac1
CTGAACACGTCAGCATCGAAGCCCGACTTGCCGACGTAGTCGTAGTTCACGCCCAGGGTCACTGCACCCAGCTTGTAGTCGGTACCGATACCGGCTTCGTAGCTGTTGCGTACGGCCTTGGCGCCGGTGGTCACAAACGGCGTGTTGCCCAGCAGGAAGGTCGAGGTGCTGCTGGACTGGTCGGCGGCGAAGTCGTGGTAGGCCATCAGCTTGACCTGCGGCTCCAGCGTGCCGGCGCCCAGTGCATAGCTGCCGGCAACCCGGACGCCCGCACCCAGTTCGATGGCTTCGTAGCGCTGGTCTTCGACTTTCAGCGCGGCCGAAGAACCCTTCTCGCGGTAGCCGTCGATGTTGACCTGGCTGTAACGCGCCGCCAGGCGTGGTTCGACCAGCAGTTGCGGGTTGATCTTCCAGGTGTAACCGCCGACCAGGTTCAGGCCCAGCAGGTCGCTGTCATAGCTGGCCTTGGCCTGGGTGCCGGCGATGCTGCGCTTGCTGTCGTTGTCGTTGACGCCGTAGGTCAGGCTGGCATCGACGAAGTAGTTGCCCAGCTCGTAGCCGCCGTACAGGGTGAAGGCGTGGCTGTCGACTTCAGTCTTGTTGCCGCTTTTGCCGTTCACGTCGGTGTTGATGAAGCTGTAGGCCAGACCGAGGGTCACCTGGTCGTTCAGCTTGCC
>NZ_JANLNX010000068.1:0-658 GCF_025466015.1 Pseudomonas sp. 5P_5.1_Bac1
CTCGGTCGACTTCATCGCACCGAACAACGTGTTGAACACCAATACGCCACTGACTAACAGCATCACCGGCGTCACCGGCGGCAACTACGAGCATCTGGAAACCGCAGGTACTCCAACCACCGTCGTGACCGATGATCCGGCTCGTCTGGACACCACCGGCCTGACCTTGTCGGCCACCGGCTCCGTCCAGGAAGGCGGCAACATCGTCTACACCGCCAAGCTGACCAACCCAGCCGGCACCGAGATGAAGATCACCTTGAGCAATGGTGAAACCATCACCATCGCCAAGGATGCGACCGAAGGTTCTGTCACCTTCGCTGCACCGAAAGACACCGTGTACGTCGACGCCGTCAGCGTCAGCGTGACCATCACTGGCACCACTGGTGGCGACTTCGAACACCTCGAAGTCAGCCCAACCGCAGCAGTTACTGCTGTAACGGATTCGATTGATACGTCGACCGTGACTCTGACCGCGACCGCCAGCGCTGTTGAAGGTGGCGTTGTCACCTACACCGCTTCGGTAACGGCCCCAGTGACCGGCGCTCCGTTGGTGATCACCCTGGCCAACGGTCAGTCGATCACTATTCCGGTTAACGCTTCGAGCGGTTCGGTGGACTTCATTGCCCCGAACAACGTGTTGAATACCAACACGCCACTG
>NZ_JANLNX010000021.1:0-598 GCF_025466015.1 Pseudomonas sp. 5P_5.1_Bac1
ATCGAGGCTTCCGCTGGAGGTGCTGCCATCGGTGTCCGTCGCGGTGACCGTGAAGCTCTCGGTCAGGTTGTTGATGCCGCCAGCGTTTGGATGGGCTTCGTTATCCAGCAAGGTGTAGCTGTAGGTCACCACGCCGGTACTTGCGTTGTACCCCGTGACGGTCAGCGTGTTGCCCAGCGGAGTCGTGGCAGTTTGTGGGAAACCGGAGGCTACTCCGCCAGAAACAACGTTGATGCCGCCCACACTCAGGGTTTGTAGACCGTCCGGAGCGGTGACGGTAAAGGTACCGGTTTGGGTCAGTGCCGGCGTGTTCGGGTTGCTGCCGTCGCTGAGGTTTTTCTCGTAGACCGTCAGTTCACCACCCGCAGCATCGAGGCCGTTGAGGGTGACTGAGTCGTTCAGGTTCTTGATATCCAGGACCAGATTGGCAGTGCTGGTGTCGCCATCGGCATCAGTCAGGGTGTAGGCAAACGTCTCAGTGCCAGTACCACCACCATGCAAATTGAAGAAGTCCGGATCGCCAGGATTCAGCGTGTAGGTGTAAGACCCATCCGCCGCCAGAACCAACGTGCCGTAGGTTCCAGTGAAGGTGCCCGCA
>NZ_JANLNX010000112.1:0-547 GCF_025466015.1 Pseudomonas sp. 5P_5.1_Bac1
GTCCTACACCTACACCTTGAATCCCGCTGACCAGGACTTCTTCAACCTGCACGGCGGCGGCACTGGCACTGAGACCTTTGCCTACACCCTGACCGATGCGGATGGCGACACCAGCACCGCGAATCTGGTTCTGGATATCAAGAACCTGAACGATCCAGTCACTCTCAATGGCCTCGATGCTGCGGGTGGCGAACTTACGGTCTACGAGAAAAACCTCAGCGACGGCAGCAACCCTAACACGCCGGCACTGACCCAAACCGGCACCTTCACTGTTACCGCGCCAGACGGCCTACAAACCCTGAGCGTGGGCGGCATCAACGTTGTTTCTGGTGGTGTGGCCGCTGGCTTCCCACAAACCGCAACGACTCCGCTGGGCAATACCCTGACCGTCACCGGCTACAACGCAAGTACCGGCGTAGTGACCTACAGCTACACCCTGCTGGATAACGAGGCTCACCCAAACGCTGGCGGCATCAACAACCTCACCGAAAGCTTCACCGTCACCGCGACGGACACCGATGGCAGCACCACCAGCGGAAGCCTTGAC
>NZ_JANLNX010000012.1:0-538 GCF_025466015.1 Pseudomonas sp. 5P_5.1_Bac1
GATTAGGAAGTCGCCGCTGAAGCTGTGGTCGCCGGTGAACAGCAGGGTGCCGGCGCCGCGTTTGTAAGCCGAACCGGTTCCGCTCAGGTTGCCGCTGAAGGTGCCGTTGACGTCCTGTTGGAAGATCAGGTCGGCGTTGTCGACGATGTCGCCTTGCAGGCTGGTGGTGTTGCCTATCAGCGTACCGCCGCTGACGAGGGTGCCACCGCTGTAGGTGTTGGCGCCCGACAGCACCAGGGTGCCGCCGTCGAGTTTTTCGATGCCGCCGCTGCCGACCAGTTGCGCGGCGATCAGCGCCGAGGTGTTGCCGGCCACGCGCAGGCTGGCCAGGCTGCCGTCGGCGGCGTTGACCGCTTCCAGCGTGCCGGCGGTGCCGACCAGTTGGTAGCCGTTGCTGAGGAACTGGATGCCGGAGAAGGTACGCTGGCCATCGATGGTGACGGTGCCGCCCTGGCCGCCGAAGACCGCGAATTGGCCGCCGCTCCAGTCGTTGGCGTTTTTGCCGGTGGAGTTGGTCCAGTTGGTGTCGGCGCCCCAG
>NZ_JANLNX010000048.1:0-538 GCF_025466015.1 Pseudomonas sp. 5P_5.1_Bac1
TTGGGGCGCGGACACCAACTGGACCAACTCCACCGGCAAAAACGCCAACGACTGGACCGGCGGCCAATTCGCGGTCTTCGGCGGCAAGGGTGGCACCGTCACCATCGATGGCCAGCGTGCCTTCTCCGGCATCCAGTTCCTCAGCGACGGCTACCAACTGGTCGGCACCGCTGGCACGCTGGAAGCGGTCAACGCCGCCGACGGCAGCCTGGCCAGCCTGCGCGTGGCCGGCAACGCCTCGGCGCTGATCGCCGCGCAACTGGTCGGCAGCGGCGGCATCGAGAAACTCGACGGCGGCACCCTGGTGCTGTCGGGCGCCAACACCTACAGCGGTGGCACCCTCGTCAGCGGCGGTACGCTGATAGGCAACACCACCAGCCTGCAAGGCGACATCGTCGACAACGCTGACCTGATCTTCCAACAGGACGTCAACGGCACCTTCAGCGGCAACCTGAGCGGCACCGGTTCGGCTTACAAACGCGGCGCCGGCACCCTGCTGTTCACTGGCGACCACAGCTTCAGCGGCGAATTCCTGATT
>NZ_JANLNX010000080.1:0-529 GCF_025466015.1 Pseudomonas sp. 5P_5.1_Bac1
CGCGGGCACCTTCACGGGGACCTACGGCACGCTGGTTCTGGCTGCGGATGGGTCTTACACCTACACGCTGAATCCTGCAGATCCGGACTTCTTTAATCTGCATGGCGGCGGTACGGGTACCGAGACGTTTGCCTATACCCTGACCGATGCGGATGGCGATACCAGCACTGCGAATCTGGTCCTGGATATCAAGAACCTGAACGATCCAGTCACTCTCAATGGCCTCGATGCTGCGGGTGGTGAGCTGACGGTTTACGAGAAAAATCTTAGCGACGGCAGCAACCCGAACACGCCGGCATTGACGCAAACCGGCACCTTCACCGTCACCGCTCCGGACGGGCTGCAAACCCTGAGTGTGGGCGGCATCAACGTTGTTTCTGGCGGGGTAGCCTCCGGTTTCCCACAAACTGCCACGACTCCGCTGGGCAACACGCTGACCGTCACGGGGTACAACGCCAGTACCGGCGTGGTGACCTACAGCTACACCTTGCTGGATAACGAAACCCATCCAAACGCTGGCGGCATCAAC
>NZ_JANLNX010000051.1:0-529 GCF_025466015.1 Pseudomonas sp. 5P_5.1_Bac1
TGGTGCGCCAGTTACTGGTGCAGTGACGCTCGCGGTGTAAGTGACGACGCCGCCTTCGGTCACGCTTGGGGTGGCGGTCAGGGTCACGGTGCTGGTGTCGATGCTGTCGGTGACAGCAGTCACTGCTGCAGTCGGACTGACCTCGAGGTGCTCGAAGTCGCCACCGGCGGTCCCAGTAATGGTCACACTGACGCTGCCCGCGTCGACATAAACGGTGTCTTTCGGCGCAGCGAAGGTGACGCTGCCTTCGGTGGCGTCCTTGGCGATAGTGATGGTTTCACCATTGCTCAAAGTGATCTTCATTTCGGTGCCAGCCGGGTTGGTCAGCTTGGCGGTGTAGACGATGTTGCCGCCTTCCTGGACGGAGCCGGTGGCGCTGAGCGTCAGACCAGTGGTGTCGAGGCGAGTTGGATCATCTGTGACGACGGTGGTCGGAGTGCCTGCAGTTTCCAGGTGCTCGTAGTTACCGCCCGTCACGCCGGTGATGCTGTTGGTCAGCGGAGTGTTGGTGTTCAACACGTTGTTAGGT
>NZ_JANLNX010000062.1:0-502 GCF_025466015.1 Pseudomonas sp. 5P_5.1_Bac1
GTCGAGGCTGCCGCTGGTAGTACTGCCATCGGTATCCGTCGCGGTGACCGTGAAGCTCTCGGTCAGGTTGTTGATGCCGCCTGCGTTTGGATGAGCCTCGTTATCCAGCAAGGTGTAGCTGTAGGTCACCACGCCGGTGCTTGCGTTGTAACCGGTGACGGTCAGCGTGTTGCCCAGCGGAGTCGTTGCAGTTTGTGGGAAACCGAAGGCTACACCACCAGAAACGACGTTGATGCCGCCCACGCTTAAGGTCTGCAAACCATCCGGAGCGGTGACGGTAAAGGTCCCGGTTTGGGTCAGTGCCGGCGTGTTCGGGTTGCTGCCGTCGCTGAGGTTTTTCTCGTAAACCGTCAGTTCACCACCCGCAGTATCAAGGCCATTGAGGGTGACTGGATCGTTCAGGTTCTTGATATCCAGAACCAGATTCGCGGTGCTGGTGTCGCCATCCGCATCGGTCAGGGTATAGGCAAAGGTCTCAGTGCCCGTACCGCCACCATGCAAA